>CAYJEN010000008.1:5110-49851 GCA_964369185.1 uncultured Desulfovibrionaceae bacterium | reverse complement strand
TTTCTTGCATGCTTAATTTATCTGTGATAAATATTTAATAGCAAGTTACTTGATTTAATATTTTTGGGGAAAAGTATGAAAGAAAAAGCTCTTACAATATTAAGACAAGCTCTCAAAAATCAAAATGCCAATTTTCAAGATGGGCAGTGGGAAAGCATTGAAAATGTTTTAGAAAAAAAACGTACTCTTGTTGTCCAAAGAACAGGCTGGGGAAAGAGTATGGTCTATTTTCTTGCAACTAAGCTACTCCGCTTAGAAGGCGCTGGCCCAACACTTATTATTTCTCCTCTTTTATCCCTTATACGAAATCAAATAGATTCAGCTTCAAGACTCGATTTAAAAGCATACTCCATCAATAGCTCAAACAAAGAAAGTTGGAGTGAAGTTAAAAATGCTTTAGATGAGAATATTGTCGATATTCTTTTTGTCTCACCCGAAAGACTAGCTAACGATGAATTTCTAAACGACTTTCTCCCAAATCTTATAAAAGAAATTAAACTTTTTGTTGTTGACGAAGCACACTGTATCTCCGACTGGGGGCACGACTTTAGGCCGGACTACAAAAGAATTGTTAGGATTATTAACTCACTACCTCCAAGCATGGCTGTATTAGCCACAACCGCAACCGCTAATGATAGAGTTGTCAACGATATAAAATCTCAATTAGGTGATAATCTTTATGTACAAAGAGGCTCACTCATTCGTAAAAGTCTAAAACTTCAAAATATCACAATGCCAAAAGCATCATCAAGGCTTGCTTGGTTAGTTGAGCACATACCAAGTCTACCTCTAAGTGGCATTGTGTACACTCTCACTCAAAAAGATGCTGAATTTGTTGCTGAATGGTTACAATTAAATAATATTTCAGCAGAAGCATATCATTCAGACGTGGTCTCTACCGAAAACAATAACAAAAAATTAGAATTAGAACAAAAACTTATCACAAACGAAATCAAAGTTCTTGTTGCTACAGTTGCCCTTGGAATGGGTTTCGACAAACCGGATTTAGGTTTTGTTATTCACTATCAACGTCCGTCTTCCGTTGTCGCCTATTATCAACAGATTGGAAGAGCCGGCAGAGTCATAGATAATGCCTACGGAATTCTATTTTGCGGTGCTGAAGATGATAGAATTGCTGACTACTTCATCGAAGCTGCATTCCCTCCTCAAGAGCATATTTATAAAGTCCTAGAACTACTAAAAGAATATAATGGACTCAGCACTAATGAAATAAAAATGCATCTCAATATAAAGCATTCTCAACTTGAAAAAACCTTAAAATTTCTTTCAATAGAATACCCTTCTCCTATAAAAAAAGATAAAACAAAATACTATCTTACAGAAACTGCCGAAAACTATAGCGTTGACGTTGAGCATATCAAATCTATAAAAGATATTAGATATAAAGAACAAAAAGAAATGCAGATATATATGCAAGAGAAAACTTGTCTTATGAACTTTTTGCAAAAAGCTTTGGATGATCCAAGCGCTCAACCTTGTGGGCAGTGTGCTAACTGTAACCCAAATCAAACTCTTACAGAAGAATTTTCTATTGAAACAGCACAAAAAGCCTTTGAGTTTCTTAAGAAAAACTATCAAGACATAGCCCCACGCAAAAGATGGCCTAAAGCAGATATGTTTGATGAATATGATTTTTCCGGAAGTAAGATAGAATCAGAACTTATGTCTGAGTACGGAAAAGCATTGAGTATATGGCAAGAGGCACTCGGTATTTTTGTTGCTGATGGGAAAACTAAAGATAATTACTTCAATGACATTTTAGTAAGGGAGTGTTTGTTTATGATAAAAGAATGGGATATTGAATTTAAATGGGTTACCTGTGTACCTTCCTTAAACAACCCTAATCTTGTTTCAAACTTTGCTAAACGTTTAGCAGATGAGCTAAACCTTCCTTTTCACCCTTCCATCAGAAAAGTTAAGAACAATGAAAAACAGAAAAGTATGGCGAATAGTTTTCAGCAAGCAAAGAATCTAGACGGAGCCTTTACTGTTGATAGTCTACCGCTTACAGATACATGCCTGCTTATTGACGATACTGTTTCCTCCGGTTGGACGTTTACAGTTATTTCAGCACTACTAAAAAAAGCTGGTGTTGAAAAGGTATATCCCCTTGCACTTGCAGTGGATACGTAAAGAGTCACTTAGCTTGTTAGTACAACACATCTATATATCTAACTATTTGATTTACAAAAAGTATTATATTAAACAAAAAACTAAAATAGCCTCTAAAGTTTTCTTTATTCTATACGATATAAATAATAAGTATAAATGTTAAATTGTTTAATTTTTACTATATCTTAAAATCATTAAAAAAGCAATTATCTACATAGGATATGTAGCCAGACTAAGGAATATTTCTAAATTCGGAAATTTTAATGAACTTTGAAATATACCTAACTAAAAAAAGAGGGCAATATGAAGAACCTAAGAGTTTCCTTTAAACTAATGCTTGGTTTTGGCATTATAACATTTTTACTGGCAGCTTTAGGCTACATAGGTCTAAATGCAATGAATGTAGCAGTTAAAGATGCTGATACTATTGAATCTGTTTATATTCAAGAACTTTCAATTTATAATAGACTTTCAACAAACGTCTCTAATGTTGGCTATAATATGGTTCAATATTTAGCATCATCAAGTGACGAAGTTTATCAGACTGCTAAAGATAGTATGATTCTCGTACATAGCGCAGAAAAAGATCTTAAAACGCTTTCTAACTTAGACAATGATGATCCAAGAATAAATGAAATTGCTACATTTCTAAGAAATTTTTCTCCAAACTTATCAGAGTACGAAAGTCTTCTTGCCTCTACCTATCAAGCAAGACAACTATCACTTACAACGTGGAACGATGCTGCTAAAAAAGCTGAAAAAGCAGTGGCGGATTTAAATATTTACCTTGAAGCAGTCATGGATGGAATAGGAACTGCTACTGAATACGGTCAAACAGAAAACGCAGATGCACTTACGGCTCTTGATATTGATACAATGGATTTAGTGAGCTATATTGGTCAATTTAGAATGCTGTTTGCCGATGCTTACTATAAAAAAAGTGCAACGGAAGGTAATAAATATTTGACTGATTTTGAAAAGCGCTTTGCCATATCATTAGATTTACAGTCCACAATTCCTTACTCAAATATTACAGAACTTGCTAAAGTTATGAATGCTAGTATGAGTGATTATTTTGCTTCTATCAAACTTGTAACTTCTGCTTGGGAAAAAGAAAGCTCTGTAAGTTCTGCTCGTTCAAATTCATATCAGTTACTACTTACACAAGTTAAAGAAAACGCTGTTAAACTAACAAACGCCGCTGACTCTACTGCCGGCACTAATATTGCTAGCCTTGAAAATAGCATTGAATTTTTCCAATATATTCTTACAACAATCGTTATTCTTACATTTATTATTAGTTTATTCCTAACAAGACAAATTACTACTCCTATTGAATTATGCATGAACTTTGCTAAAGAAATTGCAAGAGGTAATCTCTCTTTCAAAATGAAACTCAATCAGCGTGATGAATTTGGTCAACTTGCCGATGCTTTACGCGTAATCCCACAAAATCTAAATAATATCGTACATGAATACGAAGAACTTAGCAAAAAGATTTCTACAGGTGATATAGCAGCTAAAGGTGACGTGAATAACTTCACCGGTGACTTTAGAAGAATAATGGAAGGTACAAACAAAATTACTGATAGTTACCTAACTATTATTGAAAATGTTCCTTCTGCAGTTGTAATGCTTAATGCACAAGAAAAAGTTCAATATCTAAATACAGCCGGAAGAAACGCTTGTGGAAATGCTTTTGCCGATAAAACCTGTAAACAAATTATGAATCGTGAAGATAGTGGAACACCAAAAGATGCGCTTGCACTTGCGATAAGAACACGTAAACCTGCTAACGGTGAAACAATTGCTCATCCACAAGGCGGAAAAATTTATATCAAATACTTCGCCGTTCCTATGCTTGACGATAAAGGTAACTTGTTATCTATCATGCAGCTTATTCTTGATGTGACTGAAGAAAAACAACTTCAAGAAACTATCCTTAAAGTTGCACATGACGCATCTGAAATTGCACAAAGAGTTGCTTCAACATCAACTGAACTTAGTGCTCAAATCAGGCAAGCTGAACAAGCAGCTATGAACTCACTTAGTCAAGTAGAGTCCACCTCCGTTGCTATGAATGAAATGACAAGCACTGTTCTTGAAGTAGCACGTAGTGCCGGAAATGCCTCAGGCGTAGCAAATGATGCACGTACAAGAGCCGATAGCGGCGCTAATATTGTTGAAGCAGTTGTTTCAAGCATTGCAGGTGTTGATCAACAAGCAACTCAACTAAAACAAGATATGCAACAACTTGGACATGATGCAGAATCAATCAATACAATTATGAACGTAATTTCAGATATTGCCGATCAAACTAACTTGCTTGCTCTCAACGCCGCTATTGAAGCCGCAAGAGCAGGTGAAGCTGGTAGAGGGTTTGCCGTTGTTGCTGATGAAGTTCGTAAACTTGCAGAAAAAACTATGCACGCAACTGTTGAAGTTGGAAATGCAATCAAACGAGTTCAAAGTAGTGTTGTTACTAACATGCAAAACGTTGATAACTCAGTAAATAATATTGCACAAGCAACTGAACAAGCACGTCTTGCAGGTACAAGCCTTGAAGAAATTCTTCAATTAGTTGATAATTCAGCAGATCAGATTCGTTCTATCGCAACTGCAGCTGAAGAACAATCTGCTACCTCTGAAGAAATTAGTCAAAACCTTGATACTGTTACTACAAGCGCAAATACCATGTCTATCACTATGAGTGAAGCTGCTCAAGCCGTGAATGATCTAGCTGAACAGGCTTCAAATCTTAATGATCTTATAGCTCAACTACGTAAAGCAAAATAGTTCTCTAACCATAAGTAACAAAAAGGGAAAATCTAACTTCTTGCTAGATTTTCCCTTTTTTATTGAATTGTAATCAAAGTATTTTTATAAAGCACTTTTTATGTAGAAAACAATATTGATAACTTTTTATTAAAGACTTTTTCAATTGTTTTTTGCATTGCTCGAACTGCGTTTTCCTCAATCAAACTTGGAGAAAATTGTTGTGCATAAAGGATAAGTTCCTTATCTTCATCATGAAAAGCAGCCTCGTAGATATGTTGCCTATGTAGTCTTTCCATACTTTCAGCAATTGCAAGGAACATTGAATAAAGGGTGACAAGCTCTTTTATTTCATCATTTAAAGCAGTAAAAATATCATACTTACGTGATGGTTTTTTATTTTGGAAGAATGTAAGCAAAGCTATATATTCCTTTTCCTCTTCTGTAAAACCAAGCAATTCACTATGAGATATAATATAGTATGAATGCGCATAATGTTTTGCATAAGATATTGATATTCCAATATCATGTAATATTGCAGCACAACTAAGATATTCCCTCCAGCGTTCATTGTAGGGAATAATTCCGCTATCTACCGCAGAATCGTGAAGCATAAGAGCAAGAGCTTTTACATGTTCAGAATGTTTCTTTTCATAATGAAAAGCTTGAGCAAGAAATTCTACACTCTGCTTTCTCGTATTTTTTCTGGATTTATGAACAGAAACTTGCTTAGTTTTTATATAGTCAGCCAAAGCACCATGTTGCAAGTTTTGATGACTCACTGTAATCTTTTTTAGCCCAAGTTGTTCTAAAAGAGTAAGTAGTATTGCAGCACCGGCAACAAGAACTTCTGCTCTCTTATTACTAAGCCCAGGAAGGTTTTCTCTTTCTTCCGCGGTTAGATTACAAGCGTATTTAGAAACTTCACGCAGACTTTCCAAAGATAAAACATTTGGGTCGCTTGACGGTTTAACAGGTAAATCAAGCTTTTGTGAAAGTTCAAGTAGAGCAATTGCAGTGCCGGAACTTGCAACAACTTCTGCCAGATTGTACTCAACAAGAGATTGAAAGGCATGAGCAGAAGATTGACGAACGTATTCTTTCATCTTTTCAAATTCTTGCGGCTTCACTCTTCCTTTATTTTCACCCATAAAGCGGTTTGTCAGCATAACACAGCCAAGTGAAAGAGAATCTAAAAAAAGATATTCTAAAGAATGCCCCACGATTAATTCCGTGCTTCCACCGCCTATATCAATAAAAATTCTAAGTCCAAAAGTATGCGGTAAACCACCTGTAACACCAAGATAAATTAATCTTGCTTCTTCACGCCCAGCAACAACATTTAATTCTATTCCGGTTTCTTTTAGAACTCTTTGTACAAACTCTTTCCCATTTTCTGCACGACGAACAGCCGCAGTCGCAATAGCTTGAATTGAAGTTACATTATACTGGTTACAAGTTTCAGCAAATGATTTCAAAACATCTATTGTTCTTAGAATTGCAGGCTCTTGAAGATTTTTTGATTCAAAGGAATTTTCCCCTAGACGCACCATAAACTTCACTTGCAAAACAATAGCAGGAGTTTTTCCTGGCTCTAAGTGTGCTACCATAAGGCGAGCGGAGTTTGAGCCTAGATCAATTATTCCAACAAATTCTTCAATATCGGTGATTTGACTTGAAAAGGTCACTACTACTTCCTTGTTATATTGTCTACTTGTTATCTACTTTACATTCCAAAACTCTTTTAAATGTGTCTTGAAATAGTTGTTTTTTCACACCAACTCTTTCTTTTTCAGCAACACATGAACTATCGCAATTTAAGGTGAGAAGGATTGTTTTTTCTTCTATTTTTACTTTCACACTTTTTACCAAAGCCATATGTGAAAAGTCAAGCGCATCAGCAATACGAATAATTGAAGCTAGTTTTGTCACTATTTTCTGCTCTCGTTTTGATAATTTTTTATAAATTGAGTGTCTTGGAGATGGTTCGCTTTTTCTATGGTAGCGAGCTACACAAGCAATTAAACGTGCAGTTTTTTTATCAATTCCTTCCAGTTTTTTTCTGAGAAGAGCATTTATTTCATCTTGAAGATAGGTATCTATACTATCGCCCGCCGGAATAAATTTACCCTTTTTTACAAAATTATAAATAATATCAGCTGATGCTTTATGATGACTACTCTGTCCATAAATCCAGCCAAGATCATGCAATTGAGCAGCTAAGCACAATATTTTATTATATTCTGACGGAAGTTCATGCACTGGAAGAAGAGCTTTAAAAAGAGCATCGCAAAAATTTTCAACACGTCTTGAGTGGACAATAATCTTACTAAGCAGCAACGAAGATTTACTAAATCTATCCTCAGGTTCAGGCTTGATAATTTTTATTGTTTTTCTTTCTGTGCTTTGTTCAGTATTTTGAGTTTCGTTAGTTACTACTTTTTCAGAAGTTTCCTCTTCTTTTACTGTATTCTCAGTTTCAGCTTGAGGAACTTCAAGAAGATTTTGAACTTCAAGAGTTTCAGCTTTTTTTAAAGATTTACTCTCTTTCGTTATTTTTTTAGGCGCCATTTTAGCTCTCCTTTTTTTTTGAGTGCTTAATCAAATATTCTTGAATATTTACAAGTCCTTTTTGATTTTTTCTGCTGTAAGTTCCATCTTCATGTAGATAATAAGCATTACTATCTTCACGAAAATAAGGTAAAATTATTGAATTAAAAATATATTTACTAATCCCTTGATCAAGTATAGGAGTAATAACTTCAATACGTCTATCAAGGTTACGCATCATAAGGTCAGCGCTTCCTATATATATTTTTCTTGTGCCGTTATTATGGAAACAGAACACGCGTGAGTGCTCTAAAAATCTTCCAACAATGCTAGTTACTTCAATATTTTCACTTACACCTTTAATATTAGGTCGAAGGCTACACACTCCACGAACTTGCAAACGAACTTTTACGCCTGCTTGCGATGCTCTATAGAGTTTGCGTATAAAATACTCATCAACAAGTTGATTACACTTTATATGAATTTCTCCGTTCCCGTGCTTTTTATGTGACTGAATTTCTTCCTCAATCGCATGAATTAGTCCTTTACGAGTGGAGGTTGGAGAAACTAAAATACGTCTATAATCTTCTTTTTTAGCATATCCTGTCATAACATTAAACAAGTCACTCACATCAGAACAGATTTGTTGCTCTGATGTAATAATTCCCATATCTGTATAGATTTTTGAAGTGGACGGGTTATAGTTACCTGTTCCTATATGTACGTATCTATTTACTTTATTCCCTTCTTTTCTTACAACAAGGCAAAGCTTAGCATGGATTTTCATATTAGGGATACCATACACAACGTGAACACCGGCTTTTTCTAATTCTTCCGCCCAAGTGATATTTTGTTCTTCATCGAATCTTGCTTTTAATTCAACAACTGCAGTTACTTGCTTACCAAGTCTACGAGCGTCCATAAGAGCTTTAACGATTGGAGAATCTTTTCCTGTTCTATAAAGTGTTTGTTTTATAGCTATTACATTAGGATCTTCACAGGATTTTCTTATAAACTCTTGAATTGAAAAGAAATTATCATACGGCATATGTAGAAAGACGTCTTTTTCATTTAAAGATTCAAACATAGTTTCTATGTTACCTTCAGTAAAAAATTCATGCATACGACGTTTATATGGCGGATATTTCAAACTAGGTTTATCAAGCCCAGAGAGACCTATCATTTCAGAAAATGCTAAAATTCCTTTAATTTTATACACTTGGAATGAGCGTAAATCTAATTTCTTTGTAAGGAATTGTACAAGTTCGCTTGGCATGCTGTTATTTATTTCAAGGCGGATAACATTACCAAATCTTCTTTGATCAACCATATGTTGAACTGTTTTAAGAAGATCGTGCGCTTCATCTTCTTCAATTTTGATATCTGTATTACGTGTGATTCTAAAAAGCCCTACAGTTTCAACATGATAACCAGTAAATAAACTTGCAATATTTGCTCGGATAATATCTTCAAGCAAGATAATATCGCACTGACGAAGCATTGAAGGTTTAGCTAAATCTTCAACTTCATCATAATTTTTTTGGCGCGGAACAATAATGAAACGAGGCACGTTATTAGGGCACTTCAACCTTGCATAATGTTCTGTATTTTTATCACTTTTAAGTTTGACTATAAAGTTCAAGCTTAAGTTGGATATGATTGGCATTGGGTGGGTGGGGTCAATCGCTTGTGGTGTAAGCACCGGATAAATTTCATCATGATAATAATCATCAACGAATTTTTTTTGATTATCGTTCAAGCTACCATATTTTTTTATAGAAACACCCTTATCTTGCAACTGTTTTGATAAATTTTTACTCCAGTGCACATAGCCTTTATGAAGCTGCTCGAGTGTTGCTTTACGGATAAGCGCAAGTTGACGAGCAGGAGTAGTTTTATCAGGACCTACAGTTTCTACACTATTAATATACTGTAAAAAAACGTTTGCAACACGCACCATAAAAAATTCATCAAGATTGTTATGATAAATTGAAAGGAACTTGAGTTGCTCTAAAAGCGGAGTATTACTATCCAAGGCTTCGTTTAAAACTTTTAAGTTAAAATCTAGCCAGTTTACATCTCTATTTATATAAAATGACGGACAGGTTAAATCTTCCTTACAGTCTGGGGTAACGTCAGTTGTGGTTTCTAATTCAGTTTCTGTTTCAGTAGCATTTTTATTCATAATGAACCTCCAAATCTAAAGAAGATATATAATTCTCATATGTTACAATTATATTACATTTAAAACCTATATAGAAAAAAGTTGATTGACTTTTCCTTTGAGAGCGATAATACTCAGTGAAATTTCACCTTAAAGAGAGTATAATGGAAAATTCAAATAAAATAAAGATGTTTAAATACTACTTATGTGGTTTGGCTATGGGCGCAGCTGATGTAGTTCCAGGTGTTTCAGGGGGAACAATTGCTTTTATCACAGGTATTTATAATAATTTACTTCGTGCAATTGAAAGCGTGGATATTAGATTTCTAAAATTATTTTTTTCAGGAAAATTTAAAGAAGCATTTTCAAAAATACCATGGTCTTTCCTTATTCCTCTAATTTTAGGAATTGGAACAGCTATTTTTTCATTAGCAAAATTTATTCTTTATCTTCTTGCTACACATCCTTTATTTATTTGGACATTTTTCTTAGGCTTAATTTTAGCCTCAGTATTAATCCTCTATAAAGAACTTCCCGAAAAGAATATAAAAAACTTTATCGTATTTTTGATTGGTAGCATATTTGCTTGGAATATTTCAGTTCTTACCCCTATGGAAACACCAAACACGCCCTTCTTAATATTTTTATCGGGTGCAATTGCGATATGCGCTATGATTTTACCCGGGATTTCGGGTTCTTTCTTACTTGTTGTTTTAGGAAAATATCAATTTATTCTTGGTGCTATATCAAATCTCGACTTCGTTTCTCTTGGATTATTTGGGGCAGGTGCTATTTGTGGTATTCTCTCTTTTGTAAGAATCCTCACCTATGCTCTCAATAATTTCTATAGCTTTACTATTGCCTTACTTACTGGGATTATGTTCGGCTCACTCAGAAGAATTATTGCATCTCTTCCGCCACTTGAGTTTGATATCTCACTCTTCTACGCTCTTATCTGTACAATAGTAGGTATAGCAGTTCCTTTATTATTACAGAAAGTTGCAGACAAAAAATAATAAATAAACTAAGGTGTGTTTCTAAATTCAAAGATTTTGTGGAATTTTCAATGAAAAGTTATTTTTTATGAAGTGCAGTGTATAGAAACATACATAAACTGAATAAAAAATCATCTTTGAACCTTATATGATAAGTATCAAAAACGCAAAAGAGTGAATTTATAAACATACCCCTAGATTTTTAACAGTATTTAATCCTTAAATAAATATTGTTGGAAATCAACAAGAGTTGTATTTTTATTTTTACTAGTATTAGGATAAACTATTGGTTTATAACCTAATTTTTCTGCTTGATTCTTTCTGATATCTTGTGCCTGAGTCGGTCTAATTTGCCCGTTCAAGTCTATTTCTCCCCAAAAAACAGCTTTTTCAGGAAGTGGTTTATCGTAAAAAGATGATAAAATTGCAGCTACTAAAGCCAAATCGATACCGGGATCTTGTAGCTTTATACCACCGCCAAGCTTTGCGTAAATATCAACTTGAGAAAAATTGAGCTTTAGTCTTTTTTCAAGAACAGCAAGCAAAAGATGTAGTCTATTCAAGTCAAAACCAAGTGCTGTTCTGCGTGGGATTGAAAGGAAGGAATGTGATACAAGTGCCTGAACTTCTACAGCTATCGGGCGATGAGATTCTAAAGCCATAACTACGGCAGTTCCTGAAAGTGAAGGATTACGAGCTTCTAAAAATAGAGTTGATGGATCATCAACAACGCTAAGTCCCTCTTCTTCCATGCGAAAAACAAGCAATTCATGATTCGGACCAAATCTGTTTTTAAGAACTCTAAATAATCTAAGTCCTTGTCGTCTATCACCTTCTAAAGAAATTACAGTATCAACGCTATGTTCAAGAAGTCTAGGACCGGCAAGAGTATTTTCTTTCGTAACATGCCCAACTAATACAAGAACTACATTATTTTGCTTACAAGCTTCAATAAGTTCCGTTGCTACTGCTTTAACTTGAGAAACATTTCCGGCAAGCCCTACTGCATCCTCACTTAAAAGAGTTTGGACGGAATCCACAATAAGTAAATCAGGCGCAGTATTTCCTGAAAGAAGCGGGAGAACATCTGCTGTTGAATTTGTTGATAAAGCTAAAAGATTTTGATGAAGTACATTCAATCTTTCTGCTCTTCCTTTAATCTGTACCAGCGTTTCTTCACCGCTTACATATAGAACATTTTTTCCGGCATTTGCAACCGCACCGGCAAGCTGTAAAAGTAAAGTAGATTTACCAATTCCGGGTTCACCACCAAGTAAAATAGCGGCTCCGGGCATTAATCCTTTTCCTAAAATAGCGTCAAGAGCTTCTATCCCAGATGAAAAAGGTTCAGAATTTTCAACGGACACATCACTCAGAATTTGCGGTTTTCTAGAATTTTCATAAGATTTTGTTGCGCTCTTTTTTTGCGCACTCTGCACAACAGCCTCAAGCGTGTTCCAAGATTGACAATTAGAACACTGCCCTTGCCATTGTGAAAATTGCTTGCCACACTCTGAACAGATATATACTTCTTTAACTTTTTTCATTATTTGGATTAATCTACTTTATCTTTACAGCTTTATTATATTTTTTAATCTTATCAGACTAAATTCGACTAGATTTTTTTTACTTTAATTACAATTATTTGCCATAGCTTCAGCTCTATAAGAACTTCTCACGAGTGGTGCTGATGCAACTCCTTCAAAGCCCATTTCAAGCGCAACTTCTTTCCAGTGATTAAACTCATCAGGAGCAACAAAACGCACTATAGGAGCATGTTTACGTGAAGGTGCTAGGTATTGACCAAGTGTAAGATAACGGCAACCATGATCATATAAATCTTGCAGAGTTCCTCGAATATCATCCCAAGATTCACCAAGCCCAAGCATTACTCCAGACTTAATTTTCAAACCTTTTTTTGATGCATATTCAAGCACTTCCAAAGAAGTTTGATAATCTGCAATAGGGCGCACCTTTGTAAAAAGACTACGCACTGTTTCAATATTATGATTAAACATGTCAGGTTTTGCATCACAAACTGTATCAATCGCTTTTGTATCACCATTAAAGTCAGGAACAAGAACTTCTACACTAGTGCTTGGCATACGTCTACGAACTGCTTCAATTACTTGCACAAAATGCCCTGCACCACCATCTTCAAGATCATCACGAGTCACTGAAGTTATAACAGCGTATTTAAGATTCAAAATTTCTACTGCATTTGCTACGTTTTCTGGTTCAGCAGGGTCTAACGCTAGAGGTTTCCCTTTAGTTACAGCACAATAACGGCAATTCCTCGTACAAATATCACCCATAATAATAAAGGTAGATGTTCCACTTGCAAAACACTCAGCTTTATTTGGACACATCGCTTCTTGGCAAACAGTATGAAGCTTATTATCTGTAATCATGCGCTCCATAGGCTTTGTTTGTTTAGTATTGAGCGAATGTAAATGAAACCAACTAGGACGACGGACTACAGGTTCAGTACGAAGTGGACGTTCAAATTCTCTTGCAAATGCTTCAACAAAACATTGAGATACAGCTTTATAATCGAGCTCATGCCCTAATTCTTGTTGCATTGAGGTTATGCGTTCAGTAGGATTTCCGCAAGGTGAAATCATATTAAAGTAATTCAAGTCCGTGTTTACATTAAGCGCAACACCGTGATATGATACCCATTTTTGAAGAGCAAGACCAACGCTCGCAATTTTAGCTCCATTTACCCAAACACCATAACCGTTTACATTTCTTTCAGATTTTATTCCATAAGTCGATAATGTATATTCTATAGCAGAGAGAATTTTATCCACAAAGATAGGAACACTCATTCTCTTTAATTTCATGATTGGATACGCTACTAATTGCCCAGGCCCATGAAAAGTTGCCATTCCACCACGACCAACTTTTGCAACTTCAACACCTCTAGCTTTCAGCTCTTCTTCAGTTATATGAATCTCATCGTTTTTAGCACGCAAACCAAGAGTTATAACAGGTGGGTGTTCTGCAAGAAGAAGTGTATCTCCAAGAACTTCATCCACACGAGACTGAACCCTATTTTTTTGAAATTTTAAAGCTTCGTTATATCCTATTTTTCCTAAATCTAAAACTTCTAGAATTTGAGGCATTTCTGATTTTTTCACTTTTACTGCACTAGCATCTTGGGAGGATGACATTTCACTATTCCTTTATAACTTATGTATTTTTTTCTTTTTTAAGTAATTCTAAAAAGTTTTGTTCAGGCATTGGTCTTGCTAAGTAATAACCTTGAACAGTATCACAACCAAGACTTTTTATTATCTCTAATTGTTCTTTTGTTTCTACACCTTCAACTGTAACTTGAAGATTAAGTTTTTTACTCATATTAACAATGCTTTCAAGGATTAATAATGCTTTTTCATCATCTTGATTGAAATCTACAAATGAAGCATCAATTTTCAACTCATGCACTGTTACATTTTTGAGCATACTTAAAGATGAGTAACCAGTTCCAAAGTCATCCATAGAAAGAATTAAGCCTTGCTCTTGCATTTGACTAAGTATCTTCTGCATATTACCGGTATCATTATAATAAAGGCTTTCTGTAAACTCTAAATAGAGCTGTTTTGGCACCATATTATATTTTTCTAGCAAGTGAAGAATTCGTTCTTGCAAATCACTACTAAACATATTTGCACGTGAAACATTTATAGAAAGTGGAACTTCTATCTTGTTGTTTTTTATGAACTTACAGCAATGCTCCCACACATAATAATCAAGATTACGAATAAAGCCATTTTGTTCAAAAAGTGGAATAAATAAACCAGGGCTAATAAGCTTCTCTTTTCTATAATTCCAACGAACTAATGCTTCCGCCCCACATATTTCAAGACTTTGAACATCATATTTTGGTTGAAAATATACTTCAAACTCGCCGGCAGTGATAGCGTATTCCATATCTTTCGAGAGTCGTCTTTGAAGGTTTACGCTCTCTTCCATCTCATGAGTGTAACGTGCTATATTTTTTCCAAATTTACCTTTACAGGTTTTGGAAGCGAGTATTGCCTTATCATGAATAAGTGCAATTTCTTCATCTTTATCTTTAATAATATATTCGCCAAAAATCAATTTAATTGGAATTTCAAAATCATATTCATCAATCGTTTGAAGCATATTTTCTTCAAAGTAGTTGACTTTACGAGGATCATTTTCCATCATAACAATATAGGCATCGGCATTGCTTCTACCATATAATACTTCTGAGCTTTTCAACAAAGTATCAAGAATAGATGCAATATACTTTATAAGCCTATCACCTTCTCTTATTCCAGCAATAGAATTAAAAGCTTTGAAATCTTCAACATCTAAAGCTAAAAACATATATTCATTTTCTGGATTATTTTGAAGTATTTCTTTTGCTTTATCATAAAAATATTCTTTAGAGTAAAGCCCTGTTAATCTATCATAAATAAAGCTAGATAAAGTGTTTTGTGCACGTTCAACTCTATTTAGTGCATCTTGTAAAAGAGCTTGGCTTTCACGCTCTTTACTTATAACATCATCTACATCTTTTTCGATAAGAAAACAGCGAACTACTTCATTATTTTCATACTCGATAGGAATAAGTTTTATCTCTGTGTGACGAAATTTATTGTTGCAATTTTTTGAAAATACAACAGTTTTTTTATGATACTTATTCAAATCAACTTTTAAAAGTTCTAAATCATTAAATATTTTAAAAAGCTTTTTATCTTTTTTCTCTACTAGGCTAATTAAATCATCAAACCACAATTTAAAAGATGTAGACTTTGTAGGTTGGTAACCTTTTAGAATTGAATCAGTAGTTTGATGCAAAGCTATTTCTTCTGTCTTTAAATTTAAAGAATAAATTGAGTAATAGTCAGAAGCTAGAAGTGTTGAAATATCAGCAAAGTCAAGCTGTTCTTGAAAAGCTAAAAATGTAGATGTTATATCTTGATGATATCCCCAAAGGATAATGCAGTTTTCATTTGTAGTTTTATTTATGGCACCACAACGAACTGAATATTCACTATTAGAAGGAGTTAGCCAGCTATAAATTGCTTCTGATTGTTTTCCGCTGATAACTTTTGAAATAGTATTATTGATGAGACCTGCATATTCTTCACGCACGCCACCATACCAAGCTTTATAAGTTTCTTCAGGAGTAAGCTCCGCAGTTATACACAATAGTTCCGCCATAGAACTATTTACAAACATACGAGGTTCTTTATCATTTTCTATTTCAATTACCCAGACACCACTTCTGGTTTGATGTAAAATATCATCTACTTGAGTAAAATCTAAGCTTGAAAAATTCAGCATCATAGAGCCTTTTGTCGGAAAAATTATGACATGTCACGCAAGAAAAAAGAGAGATTTTATGACACTTCCACAAGATATATTGGTATCCGTAAAAACACTAAATCATAATTCTTTTTTTGTCAATCTTGCCAGTTATTCAGAGGTTGATAAAGTTGTCTATCTATTTGATTATAATAATATTTCATAAAAATAAAAAAGAGGTAATTTCAAACTATATAATAATTCAAAATTTACCTCTTTATAAAGTTAAGTTTCATTATTTTTGCTTTACAAAACTTCCTCTAAAAGTTTAGCAATCATTTTGAATTGTTCATCTTTCAATGTTCTTGAGTCAAGAGAAAACGCTGTTTCACTTAATCTACCTATTATAGGAGGTGATGTTTTTAGTAAAATATTTTTCAATGTCTGCGAGTTTATTTTTTTAGGTTCGATATTTACCAGTGTCGTAGGAAGTGGAGCTTCCGGAAATGCTCCGCCGCCGACACGTGAAGAATCCGTACTTAAAGATATATTTACTTTCTCTTTAGAAAGTCGTGATTTAAGCATTCTGGAAAGTTTTTTAGCTTTACTTTCAATTTCTGCAGCTGACTGAGTCAGCATGTTTAATGTTGGAATATTTTTCAATGCATGTTCTATATTTAAATATTCTTTTAAAGTTGATTCCAAAGCTGCAAAAGTTAATTTACAAGGTCTTAGAGCACGCAAAAGTTGATTCTTTTTTATTTGATCGATATACTTTTTCTTACCTACAATGATACCTGCCTGCGGTCCACCTAAAAGTTTATCTCCTGAAAAAGTAACAACATCAACACCTTGACTCACTACTTCTTGAACAGTTGGTTCTTTAGGAAGCCCATAAGCTGAAAAATCAATAAATGATCCACTTCCTAAATCTTCTATCATTGGAATATTATTTTCGTGTGCAATTTCAGCTAATTCAGATGTAGATACGTTACTTGTAAATCCAATAAGACGAAAATTTGAAGTATGAACTCTCATGAAAGCTTTTGTATTTTCATTAATTGCATCTCTGTAGTCTTTTGCATGAGTTTTATTTGTAGTTCCAATATCTTTAAGAATTGAACCACTACACTCCATAACATCGGGAATACGGAATGAGCCGCCAACCTCCACAAGTTCCCCGCGTGATATAACTGTCTCGCCGCCTTGTGCAAGAGACGATAAAACAAGCATGACCGCCGCCGCATTATTATTGACTACAAGCGCATCTTCAGCTTTCGTAATTTGAGTTATAAGATCACGTACAATACTATGTCGGGAACCACGTTCACCTGTTGAAGTATCAAATTCTAATGTAGAATAAGAAGTTGCGTTTATACTTATAGCATCAAGTGCAGACTGAGAAAGTGGTGAACGACCAAGATTCGTATGTATAACAACACCCGTTCCATTAATAACATCATGTAGCTTAGGTGAAAATTTTTGTTCTATCATTCCAATAAGATATAACGTGTTAAGATTTTTCATAACTTCATCAGCTGACGTTATAGTATTATCTTTAATTTTTTCACGTATCATACTAAGATGGTTATTAATCAACTCCGTAACAAGACTTTGTGGATAATTGCGTACAGTAGATGAGCTTGAAAGTTGCGCATAAATATCATCTAAAATTTTACTTACTGACGGAATAGCTCTGTAAAGATTACTCATATTTTCACCTATTAGTCTGTTATATTTGGAAATTTAATAAATTGCGGATTCAAATTATAAAACTCTGCAAGTAAATAAAGCGAACCGCAGATAAGAATTATTTTTTCTTCGTTACTTGGAAGATTTTTTATGTACTCTAGCGATTCGGCAATATTTGAATGTAGAAAAACATTACTATAATATGGAATAAAATGATTTTTTAAATCAATATTCCTATATGCTCTAGGGTTATTTTCTATAGTTGGAATGCATATTTTACATTCATTATTTTGTTTAGCGATACCTGTAATAAGAGGTAAAATTTCATCTATTTCTTTATCGTCCATACAAGTGAAAATAATATAATTCGGTAATAATTTCATCTTGATAAGAGATGGTAGAAGTTTTTTTAATCCATGTGGATTATGTCCTCCATCTAGTATAATTCTTGAATTGTTTATAGGTGATACTTCTTTAGAAACAACCTGTAAACGTCCGGGAATAAATGCTTTCTTAAGGGCTTTTTTTTCTTTTTCAGTTTCAGAGTTTATATCTAATAAATCTTTTGCTATTTTTCTCCAAGTTGCAAGAGCAAGATGTGCATTCTCTTGTTGATAATCTCCATTAAGTGAAAGATTATAGTTAGTTTCTTCGCTTTTTATAAAAGTATATTCTACATTATGTTCTTTACATACTTTTTCAATTTCATTCTTAGCATCTTTGTGTTGTTCCGCCGAAATTGCAAACTTTGACCAATAATTTAAAGCATTTGCTTTGTCTTGAGCAATTTCTTTTATAGTCGAGCCTAGTACCGAGCTGTGATCGACATCAATCGGAGTAAAAACAGTTACAGGAGAAAGTAGCGCTGTAGTAGCATCAAACTTACCACCAAGCCCAGCTTCAAAAAAAACGATATCCACCTGTAATTCTTTATAAATAAGAGCAGATAAAACAGTTAGAAATTCAAAATAAGTGAGTTCAGGATTTGCATCATAAACTTTTTTTGCACACTTCAGCCAAACTTCATCAGAAACATAATTATTTTGGTAAAGTATGCGCTCTTTAAGTGAAACAAAATGAGGAGACGTGTAAAGACCTACTTTTAATCCATGCTCGATTGCTAAAGATGTGAGAAATGAAGAAGTTGAACCTTTTCCATTAGTTCCAACAATTTGAACCGACTGATAAGGAAGAGGAAGAAGTTCAAGTTTTTCAAGAGCAACACTCATTCTATCTTGACCCGGTTTCATGTGGAAAAGACCAAGATTATCTAAATGCTTGTAAATATCATTAATATTGTTTATCATATCTTTACTTTATAGGAGTTAATTTTTCTTTATATATCAATAAAATAGATTTTTGTCACTCAATTTATAGTAGTTTTCTAATTTATTGTAATGACAAGATTTTTTATAGGAGGGCTTATGTCAGAAGGTGTTATAAAGTTTAATTTAGAACATAAAGAAAAAAAGCTGTCAAATATATCAAGCAGTGATTTTGAAGAGCTTAATAGCATAAGAAAAAAGCTATTTGAACAAAATATGATAGGTGAACTTCCAAATGGAATTGGATTTGGTAATATATCAATAAGAATCAAAAATAATTCATTTTTAATTTCTGGTTCAGGAACCGGTGGCAAGGAAAATCTCACCCTATCAGACTATGCACTTGTTGAAGATTTTTCTATTGAAAAAAATACTGTTATATCAATAGGAGAAACACCTGCAAGCTCTGAAAGTCTTACACATGCCGCTCTTTATCTTGAAAATTATGCAATTAATGCTGTCATTCATATACATAAAAAAGATATGTTTGATAAATTTAAAATCAATAATCTTTGCTGTTTGCCAAAAGAAATTCTTTATGGTACTGTTGATTTAGCAAAAGCGTTAAGTGATTGTGGAAAAAACAATTCAAATGGAATTATTGCAACGCTCGGTCATGAAGATGGGCTTTATGTTTGGGGCGTTAACTTAATTGATGCATACAACATATTATTAAATCATCGGATATAACATGGATAACATAAAAATAGGCATAATAAGTGGTAGCGGTTTAGAGAATGCTGAGTTTTTCAAAAATTCTAAAAATATTTCCATTGAAACTCCTTATGGAGAACACTCTGATTCTTTAATCAGCGGCGAGATGTATGGTATACCTGTTATACTTCTTGCACGCCATGGAAGAAAACATCAACATTCTCCAACTAATGTAAATTATAGGGCAAATATTTGGGCTTTGCGTGAACTTGGTTGTACACACATTTTCACAACTACTGCCGTGGGTTCACTTAGAGAAGAAATTAAACCGGGTGATTTTGTCATTATTGATCAATTCATTGACTTTACAAAGCAAAGAAAAATGACTTTCTACGAAGATTTTTCTAACGGAGTTGTTCATACTGCAATGGGTCACCCTTTTAATGACGCGCTTAGAAATGTTCTTTCTTATGCTGTTGAAAAATTTGAATATCCTTATCATAAACAAGGCACAGTGGTTACGATTGAAGGCCCTCGCTTTTCAACTAAGGCAGAATCGCACATGTTCAGGTCTTGGGGAGCTGATATAATCAATATGTCCGTTGCTACTGAAGCAGTGCTTGCTAATGAATTAAATATACCTTATGCAGCAATTGCTATGACTACTGACTACGATTCTTGGCGTGAAGGTGAAGAAGTTGTAACATGGGAAATGGTTCTTGAAGTATTCAAGAAAAATGCTGAAAAAGTAACACATATCATTTCTGAGTCAGTAAAACATATATCTGAACACCCTGAATTACTTAAATAAATATAATTTTTAAAAACAATTCTTAAACGTCTATAAGGAAATTTATAGACGTTTAATTTTATAAATCATATTTTATTATAAAAGCTTAGATTTTACTTGTAATTTAATTTGATTTTTAAAATATAACTATTTTTAAGAATAAAAAAAATAAACTTCTTACTCCTTGAAATAATATGATAAAAAAACAAATTACAATTAAAGTATAAAAAAGGTATTGACGATTTTTTATAGATGAGATAATGTAAATTAATTCTAAATTTTGCTTTAATTAGCATGCAATGAGTTTTTATTGTGTTTTTGGTTTGACTATAATAAAGGGGTGTTTTATGGCTACTTTAAACTTGGTTTCACCTTATTACAATACTCATAATACTTTAAACGTATCACATGAAGTTGTATCTATCTACCTCACATTTGAAGTGAGTTCAGCTTTTTTTGAAAAAATTAATAACGGCTTACTTGTAACATTTATTGAACAATGTGCAAGTGTCTATCTACCTAATTTTTATAAAATTTACTCTACTAAAACATGCCCAAGCTTTATTTTTGAAAATGGTGAAGTTGTATCCGGTAAAGATTTTTTTCAAGCTTTAGATCCTCACCTTATGCCTGCAGCCGGAATTTATAAGTCAATAGAAGATACCGAAGTAGTTTCAAACAATAAACAAGAGCAAGCGAGTTCAAAAAATCAAGTAGAAGATTTTATTGATGCAGCTATTCTTGATCCAGAAGAAAAAGAATTTTTTTCATCTCTTAACACTTCAGATAGCTTAGAAAATTTGGGTGATTTATCAATTGCACGTGACAGTCATTATGAAATTTTTTCCGGAAAAAATAACCTTTCGCAAAAACTTCATAAAAGTGCTGAAAAATTATCACTTGCCTCACTTTTCAATAGAAATTCAACTGAAAAACGCGATGAATCTGAAACGATGTACGACGATGCTTATAATCTAGCCTTCATAAAAATTTAGAAGCGTATCAAGCAAAACCATTGCATAGTAAAAAGGGCTCACAAGAGCCCTTTTCATTTGTTTCCTATAGTTAATTATTTGAATTTGCTTTTATTCTTCTAGCTAAATACACTGCTGGCGTATCGCAAAGACTAGTCACAAGATAAATTATGTATGATGAAAAAGTTAATGTCCAAAGAGTATCAATATCATAACCTTCTATTCCATAAAATGCACCAAAAGTAAAAAGTAATGTGTTTACAGCTTGGGAAAGTAAAGTTGAGCCATTATTTCTTATCCACAAACCTTTTGTTGAACTTTTGAAAACTTTTGTTGTTATTTGCCAGATTTTATCGTAAAGCCAAACATCTAAAATTTGACTAAAAGCGTATACAGCAATCCCAACAATCATAAATCGTGGAACATTTTCAAAAACTTCTCTTATTGCAGGGCTTGCCCAATCTGTTGCGCTTGGGGTATAGAGAAACCACGATTGGCTTATCAAAACAAAAATAATATTTGCAAATATACCTGAAATAACAGCTTTTTGTGCCTCTTCTTTACCTTCATTCTCTGATAAGATATCGGTTACTAAAAAAGTAGACGCAAAAAGAATATTTCCTAAAGTTTGTTCTAAGCCAAAAGCATTGATAAGGATAATTACTTCTATATTTGCTGTTATAGTTGCAATAGCTGTCCACACATAAAGACCTGTTTTTCCAAGCACTTTATATGAAAGCAAAACTGTTGCATAGATTAGAATTAATGATATTACTAATAAAACTTCATTAGCCATTTGTGGTAACTCCTCCAACGCCAAAAGCAGTATTTTCTAATAAAATGTCTACCCTATCATTGTTAGCATAGAGTGGATAGACATCTTTCACAAAGATATCAATAATTTTTGGACTTGGTTTTATAGGCTTTGCATTAGTCTGCATAATATTTACGCATACACGTTGAAAATATTTCAAACCGGTTTCTATATCCTCAATCATGCTTTCTTTTGACTGACCGGGAATGCCTTGAAGAAGACAACATTCATCAAAATATTGTGCAATATCAGCTGGATTATCAGTATCAATCCCTTTTACAAGGTAGCTTTCTCTAAAAAGAGAATCAAAGGTTTCTACACCAATTTTTATTACTATATCAATACCATGATTTTTATATCTATTTCTAATTTCTTGAGTTTCATTTCGATGTGAGTAATGACACTCAAAATGTAGTTCTTTAATATTTTTTTCGATACAAATTTTTTCTATCATTTGATGTGTATTCTCAGAAAGCTCAAAATAGCTACCTGAATTTATAACTTCAAGCTTATTATAAACACCTGTAACTTTAGATAGTTCTTGCAAGTTTAGTTTATCATTTTCTTCTTGATTTCTTGAATAGTCAAGATGATAATCGCAAAATCTGCATTTTCTCCATGTGCACCCACTGCCACGAAGAAGCACAATTTCTCTTTTATTTTTTTCTTCAATCACTGAATAGCGATTCATGATTTCATTTTCAAGTATATCCATTAAAGCTTCCTTTTTATTTAAAGACTGAATTGTTTAGCATAAAAAATTCACTCTTTCAAGTGATATATTTAATTATTATTTCAAGATGTTATATAATTTGGATTCTTTTTCTCTTTTTATTTCATCTAGCTTTATTGACAACTATTTATTATTTTCATATTCTATAACAAGTTTATAATAAAATATTTGCGCATAAAGCTATGAGGAAAATATGAAAAAATTTACTATTGAAAACTTTGCAATCTATGAAACTAAAATCGGATTTATAGAAATCGGTTATGAGGATGAAGTAATTTTATCAATAAATAAAGTATTTAATCTTCCCATAGAAAATTACGGAGTAAAAACTCCCCTTACAGATAAAGTTTATGCTCAACTTGTTGATTTTTTTGATGGTAAACTCAAAGAATTTGATTTTCCATATAAGTTGATAGGTACTGAATTTCAAAAAAAAGCTTGGAATGCACTTTGCACAATTCCTTATGGTGAAACTCGTTGCTATAAAGATATGGCAATTGCAGTCGGCAATGAAAAAGCATGCAGAGCGATTGGACTTGCAAACAACCGAAATCCTATATCTTTTGCAATTCCATGCCATAGAGTAATAGGAAAAAACGGTAAGCTTGTTGGCTATGGTGGCGGGTTAAATTTGAAAGAATTTCTCCTTGAACTAGAAAAGAAAAACATGTAATTTCAAACAAGTGAGCAAAGTATGTTCTTTGAATACGACGATACCGCAATCAACTATCTCAAAAAAAAAGATAAAAAACTTGCAGAAGCTATAGATATTATTGGACATATACATAGAGAAATTGACCCCAATTTATTTTCCTCAGTAATCCATCACATAATAGGGCAGCAGATTTCAACCCTTGCGCAAAAAACAATCTGGAGTAGAATAAAAGAAGCACTCATAATAGTTGATGCCGAAAAACTTTGTGCTATTCCTCTTGAGGATTTGCAAAAATTTGGCATGACCTTCAAAAAAGCAGAATATATAAAAGAATTTGCTCATTTAGTGCATACAAAAGAATTTGATGTAGAACACCTTAGAAACTTACCTGACGATGAAGTTATAAAAAAACTTTCATCATTAAAAGGAATAGGAGTCTGGACTGCAGAAATGCTCATGACTTTTTGCCTTCAACGACAAAATATAATTAGTTATGGTGACTTAGCAATTATTAGAGGAATGAGAATGCTTTATCATCATAAAAAAATTGATAAAAAACTTTTTGATAAATATGCAAAAAGATATAGCCCTTATGCATCCGTAGCAAGCTTATACCTATGGGCAATTGCGGGCGGAGCCATTCCACACATGAAAGATTACGCACCAAAAAAGAAATAATTTTTTTTATGACTTTTATACAACTGAAAACTGTTCATAAACATTAAGCTAAATTCTTATAATTTTTGCTACATTTAAATTACTTGCAAAAGTAGAAAAAATAGAGTAGTTATTCTCTGTTGAACATGAAGCACATTGTGGTGATGTGCCTTATTTTTTTCCGCTGTTTGCGGTGTAACTTTAAAAATTGGTATCAGTGGGGTATTATGTTTTCCTTACTCGTGGTATTCGCTTGTGCAGCAGTTGCTATATACTATGCATTTTCTGCTTCAAAAGTTGTGTTTTCTGCTCCTGCAGGAAATGAAGAAATGCAACGTATTGCTGGCGCTATTCAAGAAGGTGCTGAAGCTTACCTTGAACGTCAATATACAACAATTGCAATAGTTGGTGCAGGTATTACTGTTTTATTATTGATTTTCTTGAACTTTTTTGTAGCATTCGGATTCGTTCTTGGCGCACTTCTTTCAGGTGTAGCTGGTTTTGTTGGTATGAACGTTTCTGTTCGTGCAAACGTACGTACTGCTGAAGCAGCTCGTAGCGGTCTTGCACCTGCTCTTGATATTGCTTTCAAATCAGGCGCGATTACTGGTCTTCTAGTTGTTGGTCTTGGTCTTTTAGGCGTAGCAGGTTACTATGCAATTCTAACCATGTTTGCAGTTGAACAAACCATTTTGATTGAAGCTTTAGTTGCTCTTTCTTTTGGTGCATCATTAATTTCAATCTTTGCACGTCTTGGTGGTGGTATCTTTACAAAAGGTGCTGACGTTGGTGCTGACCTTGTTGGTAAAGTTGAAGCTGGTATCCCTGAAGATGATCCAAGAAACCCTGCTGTTATCGCTGATAACGTTGGTGATAACGTTGGTGACTGTGCTGGTATGGCTGCTGACCTTTTTGAAACATATGCTGTAACTATCGTTGCAACTATGCTTTTAGCTGCTATCTTCTTTACTGGCGACTTACAACAAACAATGATGATGTACCCACTTGTTATTTCAGGTGTGTGTATCCTTGCTTCTGTTGCAAGTATCCGTTTTGTAAAATTAGATGCTTCTAAAAAAATCATGAAAGCTCTTTACAAAGGTCTTCTTTCTTCATCAGTTTTTGCTGCTATTCTTATCACAATAGTTACTTTAGTAATGTTTGCTGGTCATGAAGGTATGGTAATTCAAGGTAAAGAATTTGGCGTTAGCAACCTTCTTATGTGTGTTTACACAGGTTTGATTGTTACCGGCTTACTTGTTTGGGTTACTGAATACTATACAGCTACTAACTACAGACCTGTTAAATCTATTGCTGCATCATCAGCTACCGGTCACGGCACAAACGTAATTCAAGGTTTGGCTGTTTCTATGGAAGCTACTGCATTACCAGTAGTTATCATCTGTGGTGGTATCCTTATTACTTATATCAATGCTGGTCTTTTCGGTATTGCTATTGCAGCTACAACTATGCTTGCTCTTGCTGGTATCGTTGTTGCTCTTGATGCTTACGGTCCTGTTACTGATAACGCAGGCGGCATCGCAGAAATGGCTGGTCTTCCTGAAGAAGTTCGTACAGTAACTGACGCTCTTGATGCTGTTGGTAACACAACTAAAGCTGTAACTAAAGGCTATGCTATTGGTTCTGCTGGTTTAGCTGCACTTGTTCTTTTTGCTGCTTACACAGAAGAAATCAACCGCTTCTTCCCTGATATTGATGTTTCTTTCTCACTTCAAGATCCATATGTATTGATTGGTCTTTTCATTGGTGGTTTACTTCCTTACCTCTTCGGTGCTATGGGCATGATGGCTGTTGGCCGTGCTGGTGGTTCAGTTGTAGTTGAAGTTCGTCGTCAGTTCAAAGAAATTCCTGGAATCATGGAAGGAACAGCAAAACCTGATTATTCAGCTGCTGTTGATATGCTTACTAAAGCTGCTATCAAAGAAATGATTCTTCCTTCACTTCTTCCTGTTCTTGCTCCAATCGTTGTTTATATCGTAATCAATGCTATAGCTGGTCAAGTATCTGCATTTGCATGTATTGGTGCTATGCTTATGGGTACAATCGTAACAGGTATCTTCGTTGCTCTTTCAATGACAAGCGGCGGTGGTGCATGGGATAACGCGAAAAAATACATTGAAGATGGTAACCACGGCGGTAAAGGTTCAGAAGCTCATAAAGCTGCTGTAACCGGTGATACTGTTGGTGATCCTTACAAAGATACTGCGGGTCCTGCTATCAACCCAATGATCAAAATTATCAACATTGTAGCTATTCTTTTACTTCAAATCTTAGCTCACTAAGAAATTAGTATAAGATAGTTTCAAAGAATTATCTTGAGGGAAATTTCAACAAAATAGTTGAAGTTTCCCTCTTTTTTATTTAATTTACTTTATCGTTGACAGTCTATCTTTAAACTTGCTATATTTTATGTTAAATATCGCATAAAAATTAACTGAAATTTAATAATAAAGAGGTTCGTACTATGCTTAAATCAATGACGTTAGGACAAACATATAGCTCTAAAGAATACTCTAAGATTGAAGATGATCTGCGCACTAAATTATTTAATCTGCAGCAAGAATGCGTAAAACATAATATTCCTGTACTTATTACTATTGCCGGTATGGACTGCTCCGGTCGTGGAGAAATAATAAATTTACTTTCTAAATGGCTTGATAATAAGAAATTAAGTATTCATACTTTTTGGCGTGAAACTGATGAAGAATCAGAAAGACCAGATTCATGGAAATATTGGATAAAATTACCAAAACAAAGTGAAATCGCTCTTTTCTACGGTGGTTGGTACGGCGGACCAATGAGGTTGGCTGTTGCAGGACAAATTTCAGATGAAGAACTAAGTAATATAATGCACCGCCACCTTGAAAGAGAACGTACACTAACTGATAATGGTTATGTTCTTATAAAGTTCTGGCTTCACTTAGACAAAGATGAACATTCAAAAAGACGTGAAGAAAGACAAAAAGAAAAAGGCGTTTATCATTTCAATCCCTACGAAGAAGAAAGCGAAAAAAATTACGATAAAATGATAGAAACAGTATCAAAAGTAATTCAAGCTACAGATAAAGATTTCTCCCCTTGGTACGTTGTAGATGCTTACGATAAAGAATTCAAAAATGTTACTATCGTCCATCATCTAATGGAAAACATAGAAAAAGCAATAAAACAAAAGTTAGAACAAGATAAAGATAAACAAATTGAGATAGAAGAATTAGACGAAAATCATGTGTCCATTCTTGACAGAGTTGACCTTTCACTTAATATTGAAAAGTCTGAATATTCAAAACAGTTAGCCGAACTAAAAACAGATATATATAAACTCACTTATCAAGCTTTTAAAAAAGGAATTTCATCGACCCTTGTTTTTGAAGGAGTAGATGCTGCCGGAAAAGGCGGTACAATACGAAGAATTTCTGAGGCGGTTGACGCTAGAATAACTCGCGTAATTCCAATTAGTTCTCCAACAGATGAAGAATTAGCTCATCACTATCTATGGAGATTTTGGCGACATGTTCCAATGGCAGGTCATGTAACAATTTATGATCGCTCATGGTATGGAAGAGTTTTAGTTGAAAGAGTTGAGGGCTTTACATCTTCTAAAATTTGGAGAAAAGCCTATTCAGAAATTAATAATTTTGAAGAGCAGCTTGTTGAAAATAAGAATATTCTTCTCAAGTTTTGGCTACAAATTTCACCGGAAGAACAATTAAAGCGATTCAAAGAACGTGAAGTTGTAGAGTGGAAACACTACAAAATCACCGAAGAAGATTGGAGAAACAGGGATAAGGTAAACTTCTATAAAACCGCCGCTGATGAAATGTTCATGCGCACCGATACAAATTATGCCCCGTGGTATATTATACCATCAGAGTCAAAACAATTTGCTCGCATTCAAGTTCTTAGAATTTATAGAAATGCCTTAAGAAAGGCTCTAGGAAAAAAAGAAATTGAAGATGATAAATATGTTCTCAAATTGAAATCTGTTAAAGAAGTAAAAAAGCTAGAAGAAGAAAAAAAATAGTATCATTAAAAATGAAAGGGAAAAGCTCACTTTTGTATGTTTGCTTTTCCCTATATTTTTTCCAATTACGATATTGTTTTAATTAGGATTTTTCATTGTTAGCGATATGCGTTTTTTATCAACATCAACCGACACAACCCAAACCTTTACAATGTCTCCTACTTTTAAAACTTCTGACGGATGCTTGATGAATCTATCACAAATTTGAGAGATATGAACAAGTCCATCTTGGTGAACTCCAATATCAACGAACGCGCCGAAATCTATTACATTTCGTACAGTTCCCATAAGTTCCATGCCAGTTTGTAAATCTTTCATATCTAAAACGTCCATACGAAGTTCAGCTTGTTTTAGACCGTCCCTAATATCACGCAAAGGCTTTGAGATTTCAGCTATCATATCGATGAGTGTTGGCTTGCCTATTTCAAATTCTGTGCAAAGCTTATCTACTCCGTATTGCACACAATCTTTTTGAAGATTAGCTATATTTTCAAGATTTTTATATCCGAATTTATCCATTATTTTCAAAGCAATAGTGTAGTTTTCTGGATGCACGCCTGTTTTATCAAGCATATTTTTACCATCGGTAATACGTAAGAATCCGGCACACTGTGTGAAAGCTTTTGGACCTAACTTTGCAACTTTTAGCAGTTGTTTGAGATTGTCAAATTTTCCATTTTCATCACGATATGCAACTATATTCTTAGCAATTGCCATTGATAATCCGGCTACATAGGATAATAATGACGCTGAAGCTGTATTCAAATCAACCCCAACTTTATTAACGCAATCCTCTACTCTATGTGAAAGAACTTCTGTGAGTCTCGCTTGTGGCATATCATGCTGATATTGCCCTACTCCTATACTTTTAGGATCAATTTTTACAAGTTCTGCAAGCGGATCTTGTAGACGTCTTGCAATGGAAACCGCAGAACGAAGAGCCACATCAAACTCTGGAAACTCTTCTGCCGCAAGCTTTGATGCTGAATAAACAGATGCCCCCGCTTCATTCACCATCAAATAGCCTAAATCTTTTTTATTTGCCTGTTTTATCAGGTCTACAGTATAGATTTCTGCTTCTTTTGAAGCTGTTCCATTACCTACTGCGATAACTGAAACATCATGTTTATTTATCATATTCAATAGGAGCTTGGTATCTTTACTTTTGTCATTATTTGGAAGAGTTACGTACACTACTCCGGTATCAAGCACTTTACCTGTTTTATCGCAAACGGCAATTTTACAGCCAGTTCTGTAGCCTGGGTCAATAGCAAGACAAACTCTATCTTTTATAGGTGGTTGAAGTAAAAGACCTTCAAGGTTCAATCCAAAAATTGAAATAGCTTGTTCAGAGGCGCGGAGCGTTAAATCTGAGCGGATTTCCCTTTCAATTGAAGGCATAAGAAGACGCTGAAGACTATCTTCAATTGTTTTTGCCATAAGTTCTTTATCTGATTTATTTTTTATGTAAATATTTTCAATGATACGTATAGCATCTTCGTTTGTAGCGGCTTCGTTTGTTAGTTTCACCTTAAGAAAAGCTTCTTTTTCACCACGATTTATAGCTAAAATTCTATGATTTTGGATTTTCGCAACCGGTTCAGAAAAATCGTAATACATTTCGTAAACTGAATCTTCATCTTTTGCTTTTTTTGACTCGATAATGCCATATTTAAAGTAATAATTTTTGAGTCTTTCACGAACAAGCGCGTCATCTGAAATCATTTCCGCTATAATATCACAAGCTCCTGCAATTGCATCTTGTGCGCTTGCAACTTCATCAGATAAAAATTCTTCCGCTTTTGTTAGAAGATTGTTTTTAGAAATTTCTTGAGCTAGAATAATTTCCGCTAATGGTTCAAGCCCTTTAGCTTTTGCAATTGTAGCTCTCGTTTTTCTTTTATCTTTGTATGGGCGATATAAATCCTCAACTTTTGCAAGAGTTTGAGCATTTAGAATTTTTGCTTTCAGTTCATCTGTAAGCTTATCTTTTTCAGCAATAGAATTTATAACTTCTTCTTTACGTTTTTCAAGATTTCTTAGGTAGGATACTCTCTCCGCAATTTCTCTTATTTTTTGATCGTCCATTGTACCGTGTTGTTCTTTACGGTAGCGAGCAATAAAAGGAACTGTGTTTCCTTCGTCAAGTAAATTTATAATATTTTCAATATATTGTTCTTTTTCATTAAATTCTTTAGCTAGTATTAATTTCATAATTTCCCTCTCTATTTAGGACTTTCTCTATACCCTATCTATTGATTCAAGTCAAATTTTGCTTGAAAAATCTATAAATAAATAAAGGGAAAGTAACTTCATAAGTAGAAGATTCTTTCCCTTTTAATTGTATATTTAAATATATTATACTAGATTTTCTATCGTTACTCTTTTACGAATTGAAAGCAAAGCAAAAACAAGAGCTGAACACGCTGTACCAACTACAAATGGCGGAAAAGATTCCACTATTTGCGGGACTTGAGCAAAAACATCAATAACTTTTGTTGATGGACTAATAAACAAGTAGTAAGATAAACATGTAACAAAACCTGTTAAAGCCGAGCATAAAGCCGCTTTTGCATTGGACTGTTTCCATAAAACTAAAGTTGCATAAGGAACTAGTGCAGTTGCTCCTATCACGCTCCATGCTGTAGTGTGTATAATTGCAATAATTTGCCCCTCAATTTGCGCTGTTATCCCGCTTACAATAATACAGAAAAGAATTGCAAGTAGCCACATTTTTTTATTGGCTTTTTTACCTGTCATATCTTCTGATAGTGAAGAACTTGCAATGTGAAATAAAGCTGTACAAGTTGAAAGTGAAGCAGAAACAATTGCAAGTATGAAAAATTGTTTACCAATTGTAGGAAGGTACATATCCACAAGAGTAGGAATTACATCATCAGGATGTGCAATTTCCGGTAAAATCAAGCGAGAAAGCGAAGATATGAAATACATTCCCCCCACAAGCACCAACGAAGAAACACTTGCAAGAACTAATGATTTTTTTAATCCTCTTTTATTTGAGATTGAAAAATGTCTTTGTATCATTTGAGGTTGTGCCCAAACTGCTATTGATGTAACTATCATCAATGACATCACAAAAAATCCCTGACCGCCTGATGAAAAACTCGTAAAACCGTTATTTGCTTTAGCATTTGCAGGAAGTTCTGCAAGTTGGATAATCCCTTCTAAAGGCCCTCCAACTTTAGAAAGTACTGTGTAAGCTAAAAAGCCAATACCTATAAGCATTACGCACCCTTGCATTGCTTCTGTAAGCAGAACACCTTTCAATCCACCGAATAATACAACCATTCCAACAGCTGCAACAATAATCCAGATAAGAATTGGTAGTGAAAACGGTAGAATACCTTGAAGCATAATCGCCGCACCTTTTACAACTGCCGCTGCATATACTGACAAAAATATCGCAAAAATCATTCCTAAGAAAAATCTTAAAATAGGAATTTTATGCCCTAAGGCAATAAGCTGTGCCGGAGTTCTGGCGTTAAGCTCTGTTTGAAGTTCTTTTGTTCTCCATGCAAAAAATACATATACAAATAAAGTACCTAGGAGTACATTTCCAAGTGCAACTATCATCATTTGTAAACCATACATGTAGGCAAGACCACCAAAACCAACTAAAGCAACTGCTGAGAAATAAGTAGCTACATAAGCAAATGATTGTACAAAAAATCCAACGCTTCCACTCATAACTGAGTCGTGCCCAGCCCCTTTTCGTGCAAGAAAAACAAAAAGTGCTATGTAAAAAATCCAAATACCTACTTCTAGCATGATAAACTCCTTAATTAAGTCCTTGATGAATTTTTGTTTCAATTTTTCTGTAATTAACAAAAAAAACCGCTACCCTCACGGATAGCGGTGTAATATACAAAAAATATAATACTCGATACGCCTACCCGTGAAAATCACCTAGGTTATAATAATAAGCGTATGAATAAGTAAATTGAAACATATTTATTTCCTTCTTGGTCAAGATTAGTCGAACTATAATTTTTTGTCAAGAAAAAGTATTTAGCGGAATAATCAATATTTGACGAAAATTTACTTCCATGTTATCAAGAATAGCTTGATAAATACAATTTAAATAATATTATCCTGCTCTAAAAATAGCGCAGTGAAAACTAGGATTAATCATGGATATTCGTTTTCAAACTGAAAATAGTTGGCAATGTGATGTTGCTCTTTTCTTCGCTTTTGAAGGTGAAAAAGTTGAAGAAATTGAAACCAAACACTCTGAACTTTTCAAAACAGCATCTTGGCTCTGCATTGCTCCGGCTTGGCGCGACTTTACAGGAAAAGCAAGTGAAACTTTCTTACTCTACGGGCACAAAGACAACGATATTTCAAGAGCTTATGTTATAGGTCTTGGAAAAAAAGAAAAATGCAATCTTGAAGTTATAAGAAATGCACTTGCAAGCGCTGTAAAAGCTTGTAAAGGTTTACAAATCGAACATATTGGCCTTGATATTACATCACTCAGAAATGTTCACGGAAACCTTACAAATAAAAACATTTCTTTAGATTATTTAGTTGAAGAATGTTGCACTGCAGCTCTTTCATCTCTATACGTTCACGATACATATAAAACAGGCGAAAAAACTAAAGAAACCCTTAAAACTCTTTCATTGATGCTTGATGCTCGCCACGTTGATGATTCTATCCAAAAATCAGCACGTTTAGCAGAAGCAAACTATGCAGGTATGGCTTTATCACGCGATTTATCAAATGAGCCAGCAAACGTTCTTACTCCTATTGCTTTTGCAGAAAAAGCTGAAGCAGTAGCAAAAAAATACAACTTTAAATGTACTGTTTTAGGCAAAGAACACCTTGAAGATTTAGGTATGAACGCATTTCTTGCTGTTGCAAAAGGTTCAGCTAATGAACCACGTTGCGTTATTCTAGAATATACTCCAAAAGAATGTAAACATACTGAACCTTATGTTTTTGTTGGTAAAGGTCTTACATTTGACTCAGGCGGTATCAGCATTAAACCTTCTAGCGGTATGGCTGAAATGAAGACTGATATGTCCGGCGCTGCAAACGTGCTTGGATTATTTGAAGCTCTTGGTCAAGCACAATTTATCGTTGAACCGGATAGACCTATTATTGGTCTACTTGGTTGTGCCGAAAATATGCCTGACGGTAACGCTGTAAAACCTGGTGACGTTGTTTATACTTACAATGGAAAAACTGTTGAAATTACTAACACAGACGCTGAAGGTAGACTCGTTCTTATTGACGTTCTTGCTTATGCACAAAAACTTTATAAGCCTGCTGTTATTGTTGATATTGCAACTTTAACAGGTGCTTGCGTTGTTGCTCTTGGTGATGATTCAGCTGGGCTTTTCACTAATGACAGCGCACTTGCTCATGCTCTTTTAGATAGCTCTGAAAAAGTTGGCGAACGTATTTGGCGTCTTCCATTATGGGAACATATGCTTAAAAAAATCGAAAGTCCTATCGCTGACTTAGATAATGCCGGCCCTCGTTGGGGTGGTGCTATCACAGCGGCCGTGTTTATTCAGCAATTCATCGAAGAAGGTCAAGCTTGGGCTCACCTTGATATTGCCGGCCCTAACTACAGTTCTGCTGCAACTCCGCTTTGCACTAAAGGCGGAACTGGCTTTGGTACACGTATCTTAATCGACTATATCCGCAACAATTAACAAACACAATAAGAGTCTGTAATTGTTCACATTATGAACTTTACCGACTCTTTTTTATTTTAAGTTTCTATGAAATATATTGAAAAAAAATGTATAAAAGTAGCCGGTAAAGCTATGCAGCAATCCGGTATGATTAAGGAAGGTTCACGCGTTGGAGTAGCTGTTTCCGGCGGTGTTGACTCTTTCTCACTCCTCAAAATTCTTAAAGAAAGGCAAAGAATTGTTCCCTTTAAGTTTGATTTTATGGCTATTCACGTAAATGCAGGATTTGATCCTACAAATCATCAACCTCTTGTTGAATGGCTAAAAAAGGAAGGAATTCCTGGACATTGTGAAGTTACTAATCATGGTTTAGTTGCGCACTCAGAAGAGAACAGATCAAAATCTCCTTGTTTTTACTGCGCTATGCTTAGAAGAAAAAGATTATTTCAAATCTGCAAAGAATACAATCTCACTCACTTAGCTTTTGGTCATAACGCAGATGATCTTATCACAAACTTTATGATGAACATTTTTCAGAATGGCCGCGTTGATGGAATGAGTATGAATGAACCATTCTTTGGTGGTCTTCTTCATGTTATTCGTCCTCTTATTCTTCTTGATAAAAAAGATATCATCAAAGCTGCAAAAATTTGGGAATTACCAATTTGGAAAAACCCATGCCCTTCTTCAGGTTCAACGAAAAGAACTAAAAGCATGGAACAGTTTGAATATCTTTGCGAAAATAATCCAACCAAAAGAAGAACAGCTTATAATGCCCTTACTCGCTGGCAGTTAGAAAAAAACATGTCACCGGATTATGTTGGAAGAAAATAGTTTGACAATATAAATGTAAAATAAATATAGGGGAATATCAAAAAAGTGATATTCCCCTATATTTATAGTAAAAATTTTAAGATAAAATTACTTATGTTCGCTATAGTCTTTCGATATAGCAGCAAACTTTTGAAGTTCTTTACTTTTAATTCTTTCTTCTCGCTTTTTTTGATAATTCCGCAATATTTTTACAGATACAAAATATGTAACTATTGTCGACGGAACTGCAATAACAAATGCACCAACAAAAAGAACTAGGAATAGCTTAGGACTACTAAAAATCAGCTGAGAAAAATCCATCTCATGCATATGCGTTTTGAAATATCTTCCGCCAAATTCAAAGCCTATAAGTTTTTTTCCAATATGAAAATATGCAATATATAAAGGCACCCAATTCAAGGGGTTAGATATCCAGGTTCCTGTTGCAGCAGCAATTTTACTTCCTCTAACTGCAATAGCAAGAAGAATAGCACAAATTGTTTGAATTGGTAAAAGTGGCAATAATCCGGTAAACACACCTGCCGCTAAACCACGAGCTATAGCTTCCGGAGTAGCTTGTATACGTATGACCTTGAAATATAAGAATTTTACAAATCTTACAAGTTTTTCCCAGAAAGAGTAAAGCTTTTTATTTTTTTTCAGGTTTTCTGCCATAGAGCTTATCTTTTTATAGGTTAAGGTTTAGTATTTTCTATTTACCAAAAATAAGGGAATCCGGTTTAATTTCAAGAAGTCCGGCAAGTTGAGCTATTGAATCGCTTGCTTTTTGAAGAGCTTCAAGTGTTTGTGCTAACTCTAACATTGTAGCCGAATCCTCTTGAAGTAGCAAGTTTAAATCTGAAATTAATTGATTTGCCTGTTTTGATGTTGCTGTAAATGATTTTATCATGTCAGAAACAGGTTTTTCATTATTTTCTACAAGTGAATTAACTGAATTAACAGTTTTATTAAGTGTTGCTATTGTAGCACCAAGTTCTTCACGTATAGAGGCAAATTCAGTAATCTGAGTATTTAAATTTTCTGCTAAGGTAATATAGGATGCTGTTAGTTTTGGAATATTACTTTCTTCTATAGTTTTAGTAAGTTGTGTAATTAATCCATCCACTTTTACTACAACATCATCAAGCGGAAGTTCTGCTACAGTGTTCCAAATAGCTTCAATTTTACTTTCAACGGTAGGAATCTGCATAAGTCCATCAATTTCTTCATGTATTTCCGGAACCGTACGCATTCGTGGGGTAGAGTGAACAAACATAAGTTCAATACCAAGCTGACCTGTTAGAAGTGAAACATTTGTCAGTTGAGCTCGCAAACCTTTTTCAACGTATTTTTTCATTATTTCATTAGCATCTTCTTGATTAAAAAAGGTAATTTTTTCTGCGGCAAAGATAGACTCTTTATCAATTTCAATAATAACAGGTGTAGAATATTTAAGCGTAGTTGGATCGCTCACAATTGAAACAGATTCAACACGTCCTATTGCAACACCATCAAGTTTAACAGGTGAACCGACTGATAAACCGCTGAGCGAAGAAGTAAAATAGCATACGAATCTAAAGGAGTTACCGTATAGATTTCCCCCTCCAAACATTAATATAGTACCTACTAAAATCGCTACTGACATAAGTACAAATGCACCTACTAATGATTTTTTTCCTCTATCAGTCATTTTTATTTTACCTCACTCCCTTCCCCACGCATGAGGAAGTTTCTTACCATATCAGGACCGTGTTTTAGAAGTTCTTTAGGGTCGCCCGTAGCTAGTTGCGTTTTTGTTTGCGCATCTAAAAATACAGAATCCGTACCAATAGCGAATATACTTGCTAATTCGTGTGTAACTATCGCAATTGTCATGCCTAAGCTATCACGCAACTGGATTATTAAATCATCGAGAAGTTTTGCAGAAATAGGGTCAAGTCCTGCTGATGGCTCATCAAAGAAAACCATTTCAGGGTCAAGCGCGAGTGCTCTTGCAAGACCTGCTCTTTTTCGCATACCGCCGCTTATTTCTGATGGGTAATAATCCTCAAAACCTGCTAATCCCACAAAGGCAAGCTTTAAAGACGCTATTTCTTTCATATCTTTTTCTGAATAGATATCTTTTTTGTAAATCGACAATGGCATTATTATATTTTCTGCCAGTGTCCTTGATGTCCAAAGTGCGCCCTGCTGAAAAAGTACACCAATTTTATTTAATAGAATGTTTCTTTTTTCAATCGACATTGCCCAAAAGTCATCATTACTATAGAAAACATTACCTTTAATCGGAGGTGCAAGACCTACAAGTGTTCGCAATAACGTACTTTTTCCACAACCTGAACCACCCATAATAATAAAAACAGATTCACGTTTGATTGAAAAATTTAAGCTTGATTGAATAACTTTTTTTCCGTATCCAATACTAAGATTCTTTCCTTCTAAAATTGTTGGTTGATTATTTAGCATCATTTTTATATCCCCAAAACACTTAGAACTATTGTAATTATTGAGGTTGATATAATTATCCCAACTATTGAAGTCACCACCGAAGAGGTAGTTGCTTGCCCAACAGCTTCGGCACTTCTACCGCAACGTATACCGTAATAACAGCCGGCTAAAGATATAACTATACCAAATACAAAGGCATGAAATAAACCAATCCATAAATATTTTAGATGCATATACTGCAAAGTGTTTTCAATATACATTGATGGGGAAATATCAAGCATAAGAATTCCAACTATAAAGCCACCAAACATACCCATTAAATTTGCGCAGACTGTAAGAAGCGGAATCATAAGAGTAAGAGCAAGTACCCGTGGAAGCACAAGAAAATCATAAGGAGATATACCAAATGTTTGAAGAGCATCAATCTCTTCATTCACCTGCATTGTTCCTAAAATAGCTGCAAAACTTGCACCTGTTCTGCCGGAAATTACAATTCCTGTAAGCAAAGCTCCCATAATACGAACCATGCTAAGTCCCACAAATGATGCAACATATACCTGTGCTCCAAAAAGAGCCAGTTGAATTGCGCCAACAAATGCCAAAATCAAACCAAGAAGTAAGCTTGTTAATGCTATAATTCCAAGCGAATTTGCTCCGCATTCATATAGAGCATCCCAAAAATCTTTCCCATACATTTTACTTTTGCCAGAAAATAAACGAAAAAAAGCTTCAAGAGTTTCAAATAAAAAAGAAAATACATGCTCAAACTTAGATGGAAAAGCTAATACTGCTCCACCTATTGTTTCTAAAAACCCACTACCCTCTTCATGATTTTGAATGTCTTTTCTTATAGGAACAGTGAGAGCCAAATCTAGTAATTTTTCTAGTTTTTCCGGTAGATTACTATAAGTAAAATCTATAGATTGTAATTGTGCTATATGCCCAATTGATACCAAAAAAGCAAGAAAATACGTATCCCATTCCTTTAACTCTGAGCAGTCAAGGTGGATAGATTGTATTTTCTTACTTTCTTTTATTTTTTTTGTAGCAGATTGTTTTATAATACTTAATTCTTTACTCTTTTCGCCTATCCAAGAACTTTTGAAAAAAAGCGAAAGATTATTCCCTTCTTCACGAAGTGATAAAAAATCAAGATTATTATCTGTCATAATTAACCTAATTTGATGAACTTATTTTAGCAATCGTGTTCGTAGTTGAATAGCCAACAATCAATGGTAGAGAATGAACTTCACCATTATTCTTTTGAACAACATCATGTCCTACAATATTTTCAACTGACCAATCGCCACCTTTTACAAGTACATTAGGAAGAATTTGCGCAATCAAATTATAAGGAGTATCTTCATCAAACGGAATCACGAAGTCAATTGATTCAAGATGAGAAAGAACAAAAGCTCTGGAATCGTAATGATTTACAGGCCTGTTATCTCCCTTGCCTTGACGTTTTACCGAAGCATCTGTATTCAATGCAAGAATAAGCACATCACCAAGATTTTTAGCTCTTGCAAGCAAGTCTACATGCCCTGGATGAATGATATCAAAGCACCCATTTGTGAAGACAATCTTTTTACCCGCATTCTTAAGTTTTTGAACTTCTTCAAGCAGTTGTGCTAATTCTAGCATTTTTTTGTGTTTCAACATGAATACACCTATTTTTTATTTTGTTTTTAATCCAAAGAAAATTATATTTTCATTGCATCACGAACAATTTGCATTGTTTCTTCTGCTTTTACACGTGCTTTTTCTCCACCAGCTTGCAGAATATCTTCAATAAAGTTCTTTTTCATAAGGATTTCAGCACGTTTTTCATGGATAGGAGCAAGGAATGCGCCAATGCTTTCCATGAAGATTTTTTTACAGTCTACACAACCTAAAGTCGCGCTTGTGCAACCTTCACGAATTTCAGCACATTTTTCAGCTGATGTCATAAGCTGATGATACGGATAAAGATTACATACGTCCGGATTACCTTTGTCGGTCTTACGTACTCTATTTGTATCTGTAAGCATTCCACGTACTTTAGGTGAAATTTCTTCTAATGTATCTTTGAGGTAAATTCCGTTATTGTAAGATTTAGACATCTTTCTTCCATCAAGCCCCGGGCATTTAGCTGTAGGAGTAAGCCTTGCTTGTGGTTCAGGAAATACTTCTTGTTTATAAATATGATTGAAGCGACGTGCAATTTCACGAGTCAATTCCAAGTGAGGAGCTTGGTCTTGCCCCACAGGAACAAAGCTTGCTCTATAAAGAAGAATATCCGCTGACATAAGAACAGGATAACCTAAAAAGCCATAGTTTCCTAAGTCTTTATTTGTGATTTGCTCTTGTTGCTCTTTATATGTTGGGCAACGCTCTAACCAACCAAGAGGAGTAATCATAGAAAAAAGAAGATGTAATTCAGCTGTTTGTTTTACATCAGATTGCAAGAAAATTCCGCAAGCTTCAGGATCTAAACCGGCGGAAAGCCAATCTAAAACTAATTCTTTACTTGAAGATTTAATATTTTCAGTTCTATCGTAATCGCTTGTAAGTGCATGCCAATCTGCTACAAAGAAAAGTGATGGATGTTCGTACTGCATTGGTACCCAGTTTTTTAAAGCACCAAAATAATGTCCTAAGTGAAGTGAGCCAGTAGGGCGCATACCGGAAACGGTAGATTCAAGCATTCTATATACTCCTAATATCTATCTAACCCAAAAATCGTACGATAATTGGAACTATTACATTTAAAAATGATTTAATCACAAATCCAACAACATCGGTCACAATAAGCAACATCAAAATCATCATACCGTATTTTGCGATACTCATATAACGATAGTCGTATGGATATGGAAGAAAATTTGCTACAACATGGCTACCATCAAGTGGCGGAATCGGTAGGAGATTAATAATCATCAAGATAAGATTAATTCCTATACCGGTAAAAAGCACTTCTTGAAGAAAAGTACCGGTAGAGCTTATTAAAAACTCTGTACTTAGAACACTGATAGAAATCTTCATTAATAACAAAAACACAATAGCAAGTGCAAGGTTCGTCATTGGACCGGCCAAAGAAACAAGCATCATGCCTTTTTTTACATTTTTTATATTTGTAAAGTTTCTTGCATTCACCGGTACAGGCTTTGCCCAGCCGAAAACAAAAGGACTTGCTATAGCTGTTAGCACAAAAAATGCTGTTCCCACAGGATCAATATGTGGAATTGGGTTGAGTGTGAGTCTGCCAAGATTTTTTGCTGTATGGTCGCCACAAAGGTAAGCTGCGTATCCATGAGCCACTTCATGCAAGATTATTCCAAGCATGAGCGGTATAAATGAAACTGCAATATTATATAAAGCTGAAGAAAAGTCCATTAAAACCTCGATATTTAGTCAACAACTCTACCTTGCATCCAGAACATTAGGTCAATATCCATTCCTTCTTCAAGAACAGTACCCTTTGCAAGTGCGCCTTCAGGTGCGTATAGCATTATAGGCATTGGTTGTTCATCAGTTCCAAGATTGATAACAAAAGTATAGATTTTTTTCACAGCACCTTCAGGTCCAAAGTCAAAAGAATCTAATTTATTTACAACTGCTCTTGCATGATATTCACAAGCATTTTTACCAAGTGACATAACTTGCTGACCTGCTAAATCTATTTTCAAAGGTGGAACATCTAAACGAGATTTATCAGGATTGCTTGCAAGGAATTGAAGAGCGTGTTTTTCGTAAGCATCACCTGTTGTGATAGTCATTTCATCAAGAAGAGCTTTACGTACGCCAAGAACTAAACCGGATAAAATCATAGATTGTGGCTGTTCAGGAAGCAAATCTTTTTTATCACGGAAATAGAGGGGGTTATGCACCCAAAAACCTTTTTCAATTGCAGGGTTATAGATAAGCACATCTGCATTTGTTTGATTTTTCCATACGTAGGAATCTATCACCAAAATTTTATTAGCATAACCTTCCATAAATGGAACAACGCTAATTGCTTGAAGTTTACCTTCTACTTCACCTTGTAAAGTAACTGAAGCACGAAGCAAACTTTCAGCAGGATAAGCCATAAGAAGAGTTTCTTTATTCTCTTCAACATGTTTCCAAGCAGCGCGGCTTCCGCCTTCTTTTACAACGGTTGCTACTACAGATGGTAATTCGTCGTCCGCTTTTGTTAGAAGTGGAACCCATTTATCTATCATAATTTCAGAATGTGCTAAATTTTGCATGTGTAACCTTTTAAATTTTGCGTTTTTCTTTTACTCAATCATACAATGAGAGACAGACAAGATACTCTTTTTTTCACATAATAGCAAGTTTTAATGATAGAATGAAAATATTTTTTATCCTGAAAACGCTAAAGAGTGCTCTCTATATTAATTAATTCAACAAAGTCTAAAGATTTTTTATTTTCTGTCGATAGGTTTGACATGTAAAGCTGAAAGGATTAGTTATGCAAAAATTCAAAAATCAAAACAATATTTATTCTCAGGAGCATATAAAAAATACTCTAAAATCCGATGCGTTAAATAAAGCTAATAATGCAGTTCAGGATAACATAAATAGTCTAGAGCATTTACATGAAACAGTTCTAAGAGCAAAAGAACAACTTCTACAAAGAAAAAGTTCAGAAAGCTCAAATCTTAGGCAAAAACTTTTACTAGATAAAATTTCAAAAGAAGTTTATAGTAACCTTCTCTTCACGAATACAACAAACTCTATTATAAAAGAGATTAAGTCTGAAGTTGAAAAAAAGCTGAATGTAAATCTTCAGCTACAATATAATTTTCTATCACAAACTATTCGTGTTCTTCAAAAAAAAGAACATGAAATATTTGAAATTACTGGAAAACAAAAAGTGGAAATTCTAAATTTATTTTGGGATATTACTTCTGAAAAAATAAACGAAATAACTCTAAGTATTCCGCCTTACAGCCTCGGAGAACATTATGAATATAAAACGAACCTCTAACAATAGCTCTTATCCAAAAGTATCAAACACTGCAACTTCGCGTACTTACGCACCTTCACAAGTAAGCTCAGTAAGTGAAGCTTCTAGTGCACAAGCAAGTTCATCTGTTGGCGATGTTGTAAACGTTTCAACAGAAGGTATATTGCGCACTGAGGCATATAAAGTTGCAATGTCCACCGCTGATATCAGACAGCAAAAAATTGATGAAATCAAAAATAGAATAGCGAACGGCACTTACGTTATCGATACAAAAAAACTCGCCTTCAATCTTCTACAAGACGAAACAGTTCTACTATAATTTTTTTCCAAAAATAAAATATAAAAAAACCAAGCTAGTTTAAATTAGCTTGGTTTTATTTTTATAGCGTTTTGCAAAATGCTATACTTTCTTGCTTAACAAATTACTTTGTTCTTTCACTGATTTTTGAAGCAGCAACAGAAGTAATCTCACTTAAAGTATTGCTTAATAATTTTTGAACTGTTGTTGATGTTGGAACAGTTTGTGTTTCTTGCATAGCGGTAAGTGTTTCAGAATATAGTACATTATATCCTTGCATTAGTTCAAAGCTTACTTTTATGCTTGCAGAATAGCTTGCTAGATTTGTTTCTTTCACCCAAACATCTGTAACTTTTCCTGTTACAATATAATCAGGATTTGCAGATTCTGCTTCTGAAAGATTTTGAGCAAATGAAACTTGTGGGCCCATAATTGAAAGTTCGTCAGCTAACGCACGAGATACCCACTGCGCAACCGATGATGTAGCAGTATAGTAAGTTCCGTCTCTCTTCATTCCTACATTTAAATCAGTGCGAATATCTTCAAAAAGAACAACGCTAAGCTTTGGCGCACTTGGGCTTGGAAAAAATGAAGAATGCGGTGCTGGATATTCCAATTCAACCATTGCCGCAGGTAAGCAACCTTGTAAAGAAATCATAACAAAAAATAATACAGCAAGTAAACGTATGCTTTTTATCATATTCAACTCCAATTTTAAGATACATGAAAAATACTCTATTGCAAAATAAATCTCAAGCTATATTTTCAAGTTTAATTTTTTATTAATAATTTCAATAGATTACAGCTATAAAATTTTATAGAATTATCTAATTTTTTGTGTTAATGTCATTTTTTCAAACAAGGGGTTAGTATGTATTTTCCAATAGCCGAAATAGAAATTGCGTGGTATATTCCACCTTTAGCAGCTGCTTTACTCTCTTTTTTTACAAGTATGAGTGGCTTGTCGGGTGCTTTTTTGATTCTTCCTTTTCAAATAGAGTTCCTCAATTATACCGCACCTTCTGTGAGCGCAACAAACCAATTCTATAATCTGATTGCAATTCCGGCAGGAGTTTACAGATTTTATAAAGAAAAGCGTTTTCTTACACCTCTTGCAAAAGCTTTAACCTTTGGTGCTTTCCCCGGAGTTGTTCTTGGTGTTTTAACTCGCTGCTATATTGTTACAGATTCAGAATTATTCAAAAAATATGCCGCTTGTATCATTATTTATTTAATTTGGCGAATGGGAAAAGATTTATTCAGAAAAGATTTAGCTCGTAAAAAACCAACTAATCCTGATTCTCTTGTAATAATTGAAGATAGTTCAGAAAAATGCGTATTTTCTTTTGATGGAAAAGAATATTCTTATTCTACAAAATCAATTTTCTTTCTATCTGGAATAATTGCATTTTTCGGTGGAATTTATGGAATAGGCGGTGGTGCTATTGTTGCACCTTTCTTGCTTTCCTACTATAAGCTTCCAATTTATGTAACTTCCGGCGCAACTTTATTTTGTACTTACATAAGCTCTGTTTTAGGTGTAATCATCTATTATATATTAGCTTTTATACACCCTGAACGCGCACTCATGCCAGATTTTATGCTTGGCACTCTTTTTGGAGTTGGTGGTTTGATTGGAATGAGCCTCGGGGCACGCGCACAAAAATATTTATCAAGCAAATTCATAACTCTGCTTATAATAGCGGTACTTTCGCTCACCGTTATTATTTGGCTACAGCCACTATTTGCTTAAAAAGGATTACTTATGAATACTATCCCTAAACGCCTTATGGCAATTCACGATATTTCAGGTTTCGGGCGCACATCTTTGACTATTGTTATTCCACTTTTATCTGCAATGGGCATACAAGTTTGCCCTCTTCCAACGGCGGTGTTATCAACTCATACAACTGAATTTACAGACTTTACTTTCTGCGATCTCACCCCAGAGCTTCCTAAAATATTAGATCATTGGCAGGCATTAAACTTGAAGTTTGACGGTGTCTATTCGGGATTTCTAGCAAATCATACTCAAGTTGAAATTGTAGAGCGGGCAATTAAAGATTATCTTTTAGATGGCGGTGTTGCAGTAATTGACCCTGTTATGGGTGACAATGGAGTTCTAGACCCAACAATAACCCCTGATATTGTTCTAGCTATGCGAAATCTTATTACAAAAGCTGATTTTATTACTCCAAACTACTCAGAAGTATGTTTTCTTTTAGATGAAGAACCTGTGAAACGTAATCTTAACGATATAAAAAAATTCGCAAAAGCTCTTACAGAAAAAGGACCAAAAGTTGCTGTAATTACATCAATTCCAACTGAT
>CAYJEN010000008.1:0-5010 GCA_964369185.1 uncultured Desulfovibrionaceae bacterium | reverse complement strand
AGCTCTTACAGAAAAAGGACCAAAAGTTGCTGTAATTACATCAATTCCAACTGATGATAATTCTAAAGTTTCAGTTCTTGCCTACGAAAAAACAAAAGATAAGTTTCATCTGCTTGATAGACCTTATATTCCTGCATTTTACCCCGGTACCGGCGATACTTTCGCCTCTGCTTTTACCGGAGCAATTCTACAAAATAATTCTTTAGAAAAAGCACTGGAATATGCTATAAGTTTCGTTACAAAAGCGATTGAAACAACCTATCAAGCGCAAACAATTTCAAGAGAAGGTATTCTATTTGAAAATCTACTCGATATTAAGAAGATTTAGAAACATACCCTAAAAGAACTTATTTTCTAATATATTAACTCACGTCAATTCATTTCATACGGATAAGATACATTAGAAGGGTGACTAAAATAAAAATATAAAGCAAACCTATAATATATTGAATTAATTACAATTATTTTCAAGAAATAATAAACTGGAATCACATGCTCTAACTCTTCCAAGTTTCAACAATCATAGAATTATCTTGAATATAATGGCGCACGCTTTCAGGTAACAATCCTGATACATTTCTTTTTTCTTTCATTATATTTCGTATCTGAGTGGAAGAAACATCAATACGAGATGTTTCAAGATATTCTATGGTTGAACCTAACACAGAGTATTTACTATCAGATATTTTTTCTAAAGATTTTTCCCAATACGAACTCATAATATTATGAAAATCAGCAATAGTATAGGTTGCACGCTTTACAACAATAAAATTTGTAAACTTACTAAGTTCTAAACCCTTTTTCCAAGTATGAAGCTGAACAAAGTCTTCAAGTCCTACTATAAAATATGGTTTTGTTTTATAAAGTTCAGCCCAAACCTGCAGGCTATCATAAGTGTATGATGGACCACTCATCGTATTTTCATGCTCACTTATAAAAAAGCTATCATGTAGATTATATTCATCAAAAGCAAGTTTAAGAAGCTTGACTCTTGTAGCAAAATCAAGAAGACCCGCCTTTTGTTTGTGTGGCGGAACAGGAGCAGGAACAAAATGCAAATTATCAAGATTACACATTTCATAGACTTCTAAAGCCATACGAATATGCGCTATATGTACGGGATTAAAAGTTCCCCCAAAAAATCCAACTCTTTGCATGATATTTCCTAACCACCTTTCAGTATTTTATCTTCCTAAATAATGTATAATCAATATTTTCAAATATTTTTATATTTATGATGATAGAATATAACAGAAATTTTTTTTCTGTCAAAATCTATTTCAAAATATGCTTACCGTATTTATCTTTGATAAGGTCAAGAGTTTTTTCAATTTTTTCTCTTTGCTTTTCTTCTTCATGACTAACATTAAAATTAGAAGTCTTACTAAACAAGTCATCACAAAGAGTTGCCTGTTCGATTTTTTTCTTCACATCGAATTGAGAAGCTCCTAATCCTATAAGTCTAACCGCCTGACTAAGTTCTTCTTTATCAAGCAAGAAAACCCCCGCTTCATAAAGAGTTTTTGCTGAACATGTAGGAGCTGATATCGACATTTGACGAGTAATCTGTTTGAAATCTGAATATTTGATTTTTAAAGTCACAACACTTGCTTTTTTATCAATTTTTCGCAGACCTTTTGCGATTCTTTCAGCATGAACTTTTAAATAAGATTTTAGCTCCTCTTTATCTTTAGTATCCACATCTAAAGTATTTTCTGCGCTTTCAGATTTAGGCTCATGATAAGAAACAATAGGCGTATTATCAATTCCATGCACTCTTTCAAAGAGCATTACTCCTTGCTTTCCGAATTTTCTTTCAAAAAAATCTTTACTGTAGTTTTGCGCATCTCCGGCAGTACGGATTCCTAGAGCGTGGAGCGATTGAAGAAATTTTTTACCGACAAGAGGAATTTTATACAAATCTAAGTATCTAAGAAAATCTTGAATTTCATGCTCTTTAATTTCAGCAATTCCATGAGGTTTATTCAAATCAGATGCAATTTTTGCTAAAAATCTTACAGGAGCAATACCAATCGAGCAAGTAAGCCCTCCTGTAACCTCATAAACTTGTTGTTGAATTTTCTCTGCCATGGCATAAGGACTTTCATAAAATCGGTGCATTCCACTTGCATCAATATAGGCTTCGTCTAGGCCCATAACCTCCACTAAAGGAGCAAATGAACGTATGCAAGACATAACTTTCTGAGATATTTCAGAATAATATTGTCTTCCTGAATATACAAATATCAAGTGAGGGCAAAGCTGTTTGGCTTTCACGCAAGACATTGCAGAAAAAACTCCAAATTTTCTGGCTTCATACGATGCTGCGGCTACTACACCCCTCGGGCTATCGCTCCCAACTACAACTGCCTTGCCTTTAAGACTTGGATTTAACAAGGTTTCTACGCTCACAAAAAAGGCATCCATGTCTACATGAAAAATAATTTGTGAACTTTTAACTTCACCCATAAAATTCTCTTTCTAACCTACTAATAATTTTAGATAAATTTTTATCATTTCTTCTCTTTATTTTTTATCATTTTTATGTTAAATCTGCAATAGATTTCATAAGGGGGAATGCACTTTGACAAAAAAGCATCCATTACAACAGTGGAGTATTGAAGACTCTGCCGAGCTTTACGGGATTCGTAACTGGGGAGCTGGTTTTTTCGATATTTCTAAAGAAGGTCATGTTGCTATACGACCTTTCGGACGCGCAGGCGGACCGGAAGTTAGTGTGCATGAAATAATTGAAGGAATTAAAGACCGTGGCTATGATATGCCTGTTCTTCTTCGTATCGAAAATATTCTTGACTCACAAATTTCTTTTTTACATCAATCATTTCGCAATGCTATAACAAAATTAGGCTACAAAGGCGAATATAGAGGTGTATTCCCGATTAAAGTAAACCAACAACAGCAAGTTGTTGAAAAAATTACTCAATACGGTGCAGCTTATCATCACGGATTAGAAGTTGGCTCAAAAGCTGAACTTATTGCTGCTGTTGCGCAATTACGTAGCCGTGAAGCTTGCCTTATCTGTAATGGATATAAAGATGAAGAATTTATTGACTTAGGTCTTCATGCTCTTCGTATGGGTTTGAAATGTTTCTTCGTTTTAGAAATGCCTAACGAGCTTGATATTGTTATCGAGCGTTCTAAAAAGCTTGGTATTCGTCCACTCATCGGTGTGCGTGTAAAACTTAGCACAAAAGCAAGCGGGCACTGGTCAGAATCCGGTGGCGAGCGTTCATCTTTTGGTCTTACATCAGCTCAAATCATTGATGTTGTTGATAAATTAAAAGAAAATGAAATGCTAGATTGTCTTCAGCTTATGCATTATCATCTAGGTTCACAAGTACCTAATATTCGTGACATTCGTGCCGCTGTTACCGAAGCAACTCGTATGTACGCAGGACTTGTTCAAGAAGGCGCTAATATGGCGTACCTTGATCTTGGAGGCGGTCTTGCTGTTGATTACGATGGCTCAAACACCAACTATGTTTGTTCACGTAACTACAGTCTTGACGAATACTGCGCCGACGTTATTGAAGCTGTAATGAAAATTTTAGATGAACTCAATATTAAGCATCCTCATATCGTTACAGAATCAGGAAGAGCAACCGTTGCTTATTATTCAATTCTTCTTTTCAATATTCTAGATGTCAGCATTATTGAAGTTGGAACCCTTCCTACTGAACTCCCTGAAAACACTCCTGAAACTGTAGTAAACTTACGTGAAGCTTATCAAGGATTGAACCTTAGAAATCTTCAAGAATCCTACAACGATGCTCTTTACTATTACGACGAAATGCAGCAGCTCTTCAATGCAGGGCGTGTTACTCTTCGTGAAAGAACCCTTGCTGAACGCTATTTTTGGGCAATTATGAAGCGTGTTGCTCAAGAAAAAAATAAACTCAAGCACGTTCCTAAAGAAATGGATTCTATTGAAGCTTCTATTGCTGATATATACTACTGTAACTTCTCAGTATTCCAATCACTTCCGGACTCTTGGGCGATTGATCAACTCTTCCCTATTATGCCAATTCACAGACTCAATGAAATGCCAACTCAACAAGGTATTCTCTCTGACCTCACCTGTGACTCTGACGGACGTATCGATCACTTCATCGACCCGCAAGGATTTAAAACGACTCTAAGTCTTCACAAAACCAATGAAGAAGAATACTATCTAGGAACATTCCTTGTTGGTGCATACCAAGAAACCCTTGGTGACTTGCATAACCTACTAGGCGATACTCACGTTGTTTCTGTTCGTATTCATGAAGACGGTTCTTATGAATTTGCCCGTGAAATTCGTGGTGACACCATTGAAGACATCCTCAGTTATGTAGAATACGAACCTCGTCGTATCATCGAAGATATTCGTAGCATGGCAGAAAAAGCAGTTCGTGAAAAACGTATGACTGCAAAAGAACGTTTCCAGCTTATGAAAACCTATGAAGAAGGTGTACGCGGTTACACCTACTTTGAAAGATAGGATTTTTTCTTTTCTTTTTTGTGCCTTCGGCGACCAAAGGGGATAATCCCCTTTGGAAACCTTATTTCTTCCCGACTCGTTCCTCGCCAGAAAGGAATAAAAGTTTACAAAAAAGTTTATTCCTTAGACGTCAAAATAAAAAAACCTACTTTAGTTTTGATGGTATAGTGGAAAAATCATTAATAGGGTGTGTTTCTAAATTCAAAGATTTTGTGGAATTTTCAATCAAAAGTGATTTTTTATGAAGTGCGGTGTATCAAAACATACATAAACTGAATAAAAAATCATCTTTGGGGCAGAAAAAACGCAAAAGAATTAATTTAGAAACATACCCTAAATAATCTTCCTTGATATTTCAGATTTAAAGGAAGATTTTTTTATTTTAAAATTGTGTTTTTCTCTCGAAAATAAAAAAAGAGAGAAAACCGAAATTTTCTCTCTTATAAATTCAATCTATCTTTGATTATTAATCTACATTAATAACTTCGACTTCTGAACCGTCAGCGTGC
>CAYJEN010000007.1:0-50897 GCA_964369185.1 uncultured Desulfovibrionaceae bacterium | reverse complement strand
GGAAAGTCTTATCAAGACGAGCCATTTTACCACCGATAGTAGCATCTTTTTCAACTAAAACTACAGGAACATCAGCTTCAGCACAGTCTAAAGCAGCTTGAATACCGGCAATACCTGCGCCAATAACAAGAACTTTTTTGGTAACATCAAATTGTTTACTATATAAAGGCGCGTTATTACGCACTTTTTCACTTGCAATCATTACAAGGTCGATAGCTTTATTTGTGTTAGCTTCCATGTCTTTACCGATCCATGAAACGTGCTCACGAATGTTCGCCATTTCAAACATATATTTGTTAAGACCGGCTTTTTCCACTGTACGTCTGAAAGTGTTTTCATGCATACGTGGTGAACAAGATGCAACTACAACTGCATCTAATTTATGCTCATTGATAGCATCAATAATTGATTGCTGACCAGGTTCTGAGCAAGTATACATATTAACAGATGAATATACTACATCAGGAAATTTTAAAGCTGCTTCAGCTACTTTATCAACGTCAACAGTAGCCGCAATGTTAGAGCCGCACTTACATACAAAAATACCTATTTTCATTACTCTTTACCTCCGCCTGCATTGATGATGGTCTTTACACGAGAAGGATTTACCACGAGTTTATCAAGCATGATATCTTTTTCAGGCAAATCAAAAGCAAGAGCCATAAGCTGAGTAAAGTAAAGCACCGGCATATTATATGTAGTGTTGTTTTCTTTTTCTGCTTGGCTTTGGCGAAGATCTAAATTCATTTGACAGAGCGGGCATGCAACTGCAACAACATCTGCGCCAAATTCTTTTGCTCTTTCTAATAAGCGACCAACTAAAGTTGATGTCATTTTTTGTTGCGGAATACCTTGTGATGCACCACAACATTCTGTTTTTAATGGATAAGGAACACATTCTGCGCCTAAAGCGGTAAGTAAGTTATCCATAGTCATAGGTTGTTCTTCGCTATCGTATTGCATAATTGCAGCAGGGCGAGTAAGTAAGCAACCGTAATAACAAGCAACTTTTAATCCTGCAAGAGGTTTTCTAACTTTAGTTTTAATTTTTTCAAGCCCTACTTCTTCAGTAAGGTATTGTAAAACAGAGTTAATATCAGGTAATTCAGCAGTTGGAGTATCGAGAAGAGCATCTACTTCTGCTTTAAATTTATCATCAGCCATACGATGTTTAGCAGTTTTTAAGTTTGCTAAACAGCTAGGGCATGATGTAAGAACTTTATCAGCTTTCATATCTGCCGCTAAACGGAGGTTACGAGCTGAAAGCGCGCCTGAAAGTTCATGAGACATTGTATGTGCAGGGGTTGAACCACAGCAGCTAAAATCTTCAATTTCTTTTGCAAAAACGCCTAAATGTTTACAAATAGCCTGAGTTGATACTTCGTATTCTTTGCTTGTTCCCAAGGCAGAGCAACCGGGATAGTATGCGAGATTCATTAGTGAGCTCCCCCTTGTTTTTCAGCATATCTTTCAAATATTCTTCCAACTTCGTCTTTACCTTTAATAAGGTGAGGCACCATTGGCAATTTATTTCTTTTGAGCGCCGGTATAGAAATATCTAAATCAGTAAAGAATCTACCTGTTCTCATCATATAGTCAGCCATAACGCCGATTTCGTATGAACGACCGGTGTATTTTACTGTATCCAAGAATGCAAGCCAGAACTGCTCAACAGGGCGTGAGTTAACATAGCCTTCTTTACGAGCTTTGTGGCGGAGAATATCCATAACTTTCGCAACGTCAATTTTATTAGGGCAACGCGCAGTACATGTTGAACATGATAGGCATAGCCATAATGACTTACATTTAAGAGTTTCCTCTTTAAATCCAAGTTGGACGGAGCGCATAACTTGACTCACCTGCTTATCATACAAAAATGAAGCAGGACAACCCGCAGTGCATTTACCACATTGATAGCAAGTAGAAAGTTTTTCCCCACTTTCTTCTTCAATCTCGTGGATAAATGCAAGGTCTCTTTCATTTAATTGCAATGTATCCATATCTTTTCCTACTTTAGAGTGTGTCAAAAAAATAATTTATAGTTTTATATATTAAAACTTAATATGAGTCAATACTAACTTGAATTTAAAAAATATATTCAAGCTGATAATGATATTTTGTGAAATAAATAACAATACTATGTACTTTTTGTAACATTCTAGGGTATTTTTCTTAACAACCTAAAAAATAAGGAGAAAAAGCTTTACTTGAAATGTGTGACAAAATGTAGTATAAAAGGTAAAAATCAAAATAGGGCATAAGGACATGAACAAAAAACTATACAGACTTGACATTTACCTAAATCAGACTGACAGCGAAATTGCTCAAGCTCTCATATTTCAACATATACAATACGGTTGGGAAGAAGAAAATATTGGAGCTGATAAACTTTTAATCCGTTTACATTGTGAATTAAAGAACACACTAGATGATGTAAAAGAAATGATTACAGGTTTATATCCTTATGCCGAATTCGTTGAAAGCGAAGTTGAAAATAAAGATTGGACAGAAGCTTGGAAAAAATACTTTACACCCGTAAGTGCAGGTAAATTTCTTGTTCTACCTTCTTGGGAGCTAGATACCCCTGTTGATGCTGATACTATCCCTCTTTATATTGAACCAAAATCAGCTTTTGGAACCGGTCATCACGCTACTACTGCACTTTGCTTACACGCAATCACAAATCTCTATAAGAATGACGCTTTCAAGCCTAATTTTAGATTTTTAGATCTTGGTTGTGGTACGGGTATTTTGGGTCTTGCCTGTTATAAATTAGGCATGACAGGACTTTGTTCAGATATCGACCCTGTAGCTATTGTAAATACAGAAGAAAATCTACTCCTCAATAAAACCGGTAACGGAATTGACCTTGCTACAGGCAGTATTGAACAATCAAAAGAAGATTATGATATAGTAATCGCTAATATTTTAGCAGGACCATTGAAAGTTCTTGCACCTGATATTATTGCCAGAGTGAAGAAAGATGGTTATCTTATTTTGTCGGGGATTTTATCCTCTCAGGCTGACGATGTTTGCGCGGCATATGCTGAACTTGGTGAACCTATTAAACTTGAAGCTCAAGACATTCCACACTTATGCCCTGAAAATATCGCTACAAATGAAATTAAGCCCTCAGAAACTTGGGTGGCTTTAACTTGGAGAAAGAAATAGTCTTATTTTTTTCTGTGTATTTTTATGAAGCATTTTTTTAGTTTATTAGTATTTGGTTTAGCGGCATTTACTTTTCAGCCAGCACAAGCTGATCATATCGATTTATCAAAATCTTACTACGATGATACTTTCAATGAAGAAGGTACAGCCTCATGGTATGGCCCTGGTTTTCACGGAAGACTCACCGCAAATGGTCAAAGATACAATCAATTTGGGCTTACAGCGGCGCACAAATCATTGAAATTTGGGCAAGTTCTTCACATTACAAATAGTGATAACGGCAAAAGCACCTACGTTCAAATCAATGATAGAGGCCCGTATATTGGTGACAGAATTATTGATTTATCTGAAGCTGCAATGAAAAGACTAGATGGCATGAAATCAGGCGTTATTGATATGCATGCTGTTTCAGTTACCGATAGGCAAGGTGTCCCGCTTGATCCTGAACTTAGCTTCTTTGTCAGTTGCAGTGTTGATACAAGCCTTGATGAAGCTATGAAGAGCCTTGATAAACTCCATAAAATCGGGATTTTTGATGTGCATCTTTTTCCTTTAGAAGACGGATATCTTGTAGGGCTTGGACCTTTTGAAGATTTTGCCTCTGCACAGAATGAACTTATCGATCATATTACTGTTTTTCCACTTGCTACTATTGAACTTTACAAAAAAGATATAAAATTCCTAAAATAAAGAGTCTGTATGTCTGAAGATAAACTCACCCTCGTTCTCAATGCCTCTGAAGGCATACTTCAAGTTGTTATTGGTCAAGGTTCAACTGTACTTGTGCATCAAGAGTGGGATTGCCCACAAAAAAGCACTGAAAAGCTTACTCCTCTTCTCAAGGGTATTTTTTCCGAACTCGGTAAAAATTTAAGTGAGATAGGTAGAATTGCTTGCGTTATTGGTGCCGGCTCTTTCACGGGCATTCGACTTACCTTAGCAACATCATCTGCTCTAGCCAGAATAACAGGAGCAAAGCAAGTTGGAATTGATTTTCTACAAGCTTTAGCTTTCAACGCGCCAACAGTGAAAGGTACACACACAAGAGTAATTACTCATGCAAAGAAAAATCTCGTGCATTCTGCTGATTTTATTTGTAGTGAAGATAGAATTCCTCTTCAAGTTTCAACTACAGAACTACTCTCTCCCGATGAAGTTCTAAAAGAACCTGCACCCAACTTTTTGCTCGGCTCAGGCACATTGAAAATTTCATCTGAGACTGACACATCTACTTGTATACTCTCAACATCTGCAAACATTCTAAATCCTAGAGTTCTTCTCAATCTAGCAAATACCCTTCCGGACGCTGATGGAGATATCAACCCTGATTATGTGCGCTCTTGTGATGCAGTCGATAATCTTGAGCATATATCAAAAAAGCTTGGAAATGATGTATCCGCCGCTTTTAAAATGTATCACAAAATAGTTGATTAATTTACTATATTAAATTATTGAGAGGGGGAAACCATGCTTTTTTGTAAAAAAGTCAAGGTTTCCCCCTCTCAATAAAAATAATAAATTTGAAAAAACTATTTTTTTCTAGCTTCTACAGCTTGAGCATGCGCTTCAAGAGATTCTAATCTTGCAAAGCGAGCAATTGATTCAGCATTAGCTTGTACAAAGTTTTGCGATATAGCTAACACATTAGATTTTTTCGTAAAGGTTGATACGCTAAGACCTGAAGAAAATCTTGCAGTGGACATTGTAGGCAGAACGTGGTTTGGTCCAGCAAAGTAATCACCGGTAGATTCAGCAGAATAAGGTCCTAGGAAGATTGCACCTGCATTTTGAATAAATGGAAGCACTTGCCAAGGGTCACGAGTCATGACTTCAAGATGCTCCGGAGCAATATAGTTAGAAAATTCAACACATTGAGACATATTCTGGAAAACAATAATACCGGACCATTTTTCAAGTGATTCTTTCGCAATATCTTTACGTGGTAAAGTTTCTAGTCTTGTTTCTAGACATTTAAGAACTTTATCTGCAAGATGCGAGCTATCAGTCACAAAAAGCGCTGAAGCTAAGGTATCGTGCTCCGCCTGAGAAAGCATATCAGCAGCGATATAGTCAGCATTAGCAAATTCATCGGCAATAACAAGAATTTCGCTTGGTCCTGCAACCATATCAATCCCTACTCTACCTTGAAGCATACGTTTTGCAGCCGCTACATAAGCATTTCCGGGGCCTGTAATGATATCAACAGGTTTGATTGTTTGAGTTCCATAAGCTAATCCAGCAATTGACCATGCTCCACCAACAGCATAAACTTCATCAATATCAAGAAGATATGCAGCGGCTAAAATATAAGGATTTAAAGTTCCGTCTTCACGCGGCGGGCTAACTACAGCAATTTCAGAAACACCGGCTACCATTGCCGGTATCGCCCCCATAAGGAGTGAAGAAATTAGTGGAGTATTTCCATTTTTACCGCCGGGAACATAAATTCCGGCTCTGCGAATAGGATCGATTTTTTGTCCAAGAATTGTGCCATCCGGCTTGGTATTGAACCAAGACTTTTCTTTTTGCATTTCGTGGAAACTACGAATATGATTTGCCGCATCTTGAATAATTGCATAGTCTTGTGATGGAATTGAAGCCGCAGCTTCTGCAATTACGTGGCGAGGAATTTTAAAATTTCCATCGGAGGAAGGCGCATCAAAATGCTTTGTATACTCTAAAAGAGCATCATCGCCATTTTGTTGAACATTAGTTAAAATTTCCTTAACTTTTTCATCGATTTCAGGGTTAGCTTCGTCTCTTTTTGAGAGGAATTCAAAAAATTTTTTCGCTTCATTTACGTCAGTATACTGATATTTTGTACAAGGCATGATAAACTCCTACATAAGATGCTTGAGAAATCTTAACTTCATTTGTTAAAAATGTCGAGTTTTTTCTTGCGCTTTTAAAAATTATTTTCTATTTTTTATTATATATTTTAAGAGTATTTTTTATGGCTTTCATAATATAGCTATTATTAGTCATTGATGTTGCTTGAGCGTTATCCCACACTGTCAGATTTTTACTCTTTATAACTTCTTGATCCATTTTATGAAGTTCTTCCAAAAATAGCTTTATTAATCTTCCGCCTCTTATACTTGTATCCTGTACAACGGAGGTTCCATCACTATACTTCATTGATAGAACAGGGCAATTTTCAGGCAAATCATAATTTGTATTTTGTCCAAACTGGAAAGAAAGTGGAATCCAGAAAAACTTTCCGGCATCATAGCTCATTGCTTGAACATGCTTTAGCACATCAGGAGCTTTAATAAGTCTATAATAATCCCATCGTGGATCTCTATTGTGATCTTTTTTTAGGATTAGGTTTTCAGCCCATCTGGCAAGACCTTCAAAGTACCATTTATTTTTTATAAGACTCATACCATTTTGAATTATATGAAAATATTCATGTGTAATGGTTGAAGAATGTGTAAATTTAAAACCTTTAGAAATCAAAATTTTAACTGCAAACTTCTCCTTATCTTTTAGAAGAGCGTGCTCCGGCTGTGAAAAAGCCATACCCAGCACTCCATTAAGCGATTCACGGCTGACAATATATACATCTACAGTTTCAATACCTTTATAGTACATTGTCTCACTTGGACGAGGAAAACCTAAAATCTCGCAAAAAACATACTGGGAAGCTACAAATTGGCGCGCAACATCTTCAACATAGTCCGCAATTTTATTTTTATCTTTATCAGTCCTATCAATTGCATCATGCCCTTTTGTATAGTAAAAAATACGGAAATTATCAATTTCGTATAAGCGCAGTCCATCTATTGAAGTTTCACTATCAGTTGCTGCCCAAGGAAGTGGATTTTTTTCATTTAAAGCATATGCAGATGTAATAAATAAAGGCAGAAAGAAAACAAAAAAGAATAAGAAATTTAAAATTAGAAATTTTCTGCAAAAGCTCAGATTTATTTTAGATACTTTTTTCATATTTGAAGCTCTTATATCGACACTTTTAGAAATCTTGATGGATTTTAATCTCAAGAAACAATGAACAATATATAATTTTTAAATGTTATAAATAAACATATATCAAAATGCAACAATATGTCAACTGATAAAGAAAGTAGTCAAAAGTAATATTATATGAAAAAGCCTAGCTAAGTGCATATAATATTAACATATGCACGAGATAGGCTTATCATTATATTAAGCGTTTTTAGCTTTTAAGAGCTGAATAGAGGAAAAGAAAACAAGTATAAAATGTGGTGACCATGCCGCAACAAGTGGAGCTACACTACCTGTTTCACCTAAAGTTTCTCCTATCATTGTAGACACATAAAACAAAAATGCTATAAGCATACCACAAGCAACACTTATATACACATTCGATTGCCATGTAAGCAAAGCAAATGCAACAAAAGTAAGCGCAATAACAGATGCCGCATATGCTATTTTCACATGAAAAGCTGTTTGAAGAGCTTCAACATTTGAACCGGCATCTACCAGTTCATCGATTGCTTGTTGCAAGTGTTGAATCGGCAAATTCTGTGGTTTTACTGAAGTAGCCGTCAAAAATAAAAGCGTATGATCTCGATTAAAGGGAAGTGTATATGTCGAGAAATTACTTACTTCAAAATTATTCGGATTATTTTTCATTCCATTTTCTAATATCCAGCTACCATTTTTTACTTCCACACTTGTAGCTGTAAAAATCTCGAGAACATCTTGCCCGTCTTCGCTTAGATGATAAGCCGAAAGCGAGCTACCTTTCCCGCTTCTATAGAGAGTTTCAACGTTAACCATCCAATTATCATCAGTAAACCAAACATTATTGATTGGTAGTTCGGCAAGCTCGTATTTTTTTATTTCAACATCCCAGAGCTCTTCTGATTTTTGCATGGCCGCAACACCTATAAATTGCGAAAGCAATAATTGTAAAACAGCCCAAAAACATGAAATAACCACAAGATAGCGCAACAATAAATAAGGTGAAACTCCACCTGCTTGTAAGGCGACAAGCTCCCTATTTTTTGCCATTGTACATAGCAATATTATTGTTGCCAGAAAATAAACAGCCGGTAAAATTGTTGATATAATCCCCGGAATTCTTAGAATAAAATATTGAATAACAATTGAAAAAGTAGTACCAACTTCTACAAAAGTATCCATTCTTTCAAAGAGTTCAACTAAAATATAAATTGTAAGCCCAAGCAAAAGGATGAGTAAATTAATCTTTGAATGATTTGAAAAAATAGTACGAAATAACATTTACTACCCTTTTCCTGCTGAATTATTGAAATAGAAAATTCCACCAATCGCCAACAAAATAAAGCATGATGTAGGAAGCCAAATACCAATAAGTGGATCTAAACCGGAGCGTTCACCCATGCTGATTCCCGTTGAAAGAAATCCATAATAAACAACAAAAGCGAGAAGAGCAATAAGTAAGCCTTGTTGTTTTTTAACTCCTGCACAGGCGCTTGCCATTGGCACGGCTAAAAGTCCTAATACTAAGCACGCAAAAGGGAAAATATATCTTTTATGTTGTTCAATTACAATTTTATTAGCAAGTCTATCATCTTTTAATCGAATTTCATCAACATTCAAAGCTTGCAATTCAGTGAGTGACATCTCTTTCGGTTTAACCGGTCCTAAATCAAGCCCTGCAAAAACGCTATTCAGAGGTATCCTTACTATATATTCTTTAAAATTTAGAATAGTTGAGTCTTTATCTTGAGCAGAATAAATTTTACCGTCTTTTAAGAGAAAAAGTAGTTCTCCTCTATCTTTATCGGTATCAATATTCCCTTCAGGAGCAAGGATTGTAGTCATTTGATTCTTTTCACTTTTTGAGGAAAGTGTGCTTGCATCTTGAACAAGAACTTGAGACATAAAGCCAGATGCCGGATCTACATTTTTTGCATAAAGAATAAATCCCGGTATATCTTTGTTGAAAACACCTGGTTGCACAACAATTTTGGCTCTATCGCTTGCTACTTCAATAACGGTATCTCGAAAATTATACATTCCCCATGAAATACCATAAATTGCAAGATAAAAAGTCAATCCTGTCACAAGGATAGATGCTAGTATCGGCGCACTTAGAATTTGATACAGCGAAACACCACCTGCACGTATAGCAACCATTTCTCTATCCGTCTCAAGACGCAAAAATACTATGAATACCGATATCATACAGGCAATAGGCGCCGCAAGTTGTAAGAAAGTCGGTGCCATATAGACAAATAAAAGCACCGTATCAGTTAAAGAAAGTTCAAGTCCGAATAAAAGATCTCTCAATTGTAATGCTCTACCCATTAAAATCAGAGCAAGGATTACAAACAGAACCAATATAAAAACTTGAAATATTTCAGAAAAAATTTTTCTTTGTAAAAGAGTCACATTAATCTTCTTTATTTAAATCGTCGTATTCTTCTTTAAAAAGTCTACCCAAAGAATTTACTTCAAGAGGAGAAAGATTAAAGCGAGCCCCTGCTTCATCGCACAAAGCCATAAAATTTCTTTGCGGATTGAGCTTTAGCTCTTCCATCATATATACAAGTGCTTTTTGAACTAAGTAAGAATGATCCATTATATCAACCTTTTATGCTTTATATTCTGCATTATCATTTGCCGCAACAAAGAAATAATCAACTTTAGGAGCAAAAATTTCTAATGCTTTTTCAAATTTTTCAGTAGTTTGTTCAATAACAGGAAATGTTTTATAATGCATTGGAATTACAGATTTTGTATTCAGCATTTGTGCTGCTCTTGCTGCTTGTTCACCGTTCATAGTAAACACATCGCCGATTGGAAGCATTGCTAAATCAATTTTATGCATTTCACCAATTAATTTCATATCGGAAAAAAGTGATGTATCTCCGGGATGATAGAAGGTAAATCCACGAGCAAACTTCACAACATAACCAACAGGCACGCCTATATTGCTAGAGTGAAGCGATTGATACATCGTAATTTCAGCACCCATAAATTCAACTGTACCACCTAAATTCCAGCCCATTCCATAGTTTAAAATTTTATCACGTGGAATTCCAAGCTCGGCAAGGTGGCTTGCAAGTTCAAAAATACAGCCTAAGTGTGCCCCTGTTTCCTTTACTATTTCAACAGCTTGACCTAAGTGATCTTGATGATCATGCGTAATTAGAACTAAGTCTGGCTTTTCAAGCGTACGCCAATCATGAGTACAAGTAGAATTTCCTTCATAAAATGGATCAATCCAGATAGTTATATCATCTTTGACTCTAAAATTTGAATGTCCTTCATAGTAAATTTGTGCCATATCTCGCTCCTTGTTCATCATAATAATATGAGAACAGAGTCTCTGTCAAGGTTCAGTTAGTTTAAGATTTCAAGCAAAAAAGTTACGATTTCCTCAAAAAAAGTTGTGTTTGCTTTTTTCTTGACCTTCGTTGTGGAATAAACTATCTTTGGTAAAAATTTACTATATGTGAAAAAGAGGTTTTTGTGAAAAATAAATCTTTACTCTCGATTGCATTATTGCTTTCATTTGTTTTACTTATTCCAAGTAAACAAGTGCAAGCCGCTGCTGTGATTGATATTTTCGGTGCTGGCCAAAACATTGTAAACCTTGCTATTTCAGCTCCTTTAACAGCTCCTTCTGTGCAGGCTCAAAATCTAGGAATCCAGCTTGAGGACGCAATTGAAGAAAATTTAAGCTTTCTTCCTTTTATGAGATTAACTAAAGAACAGGCTGTTCTTGGTGGTAGAATTCTTGGCGGTTGGCAATCAAATAGTATTGACTTCAAACGCTTCCAGATTGCAGGTGCTGACTTGCTCATCACACAATATTGGCCAAGTGGCGATAGCGAAAACTCAACTGTTGAAGTAAGAGTTTTTGAAACTTACTCTGGCAAATTTATTTTTGGTAACGCTTACAGTAACGTAAGAGGCGCTGATATTTATAAAGTTGCTGATCAGTTCTGCTCTGATTTAATGCAAGCTCTTACTGGCAAAGGCGATTTCTTCAAGTCTACCCTTGCAATTGCAAAAGATGCAAGCGCAACTAAACGTGATATTTGGCTCGTAAAACCAACCGGTAGAGATATGCGTAAAATATCTAATCTTGAAGGTTCTGCAATGTCTCCATCATGGTCACCTGACGGTAGATATGTTGTGTTCAGCCATTTGAATGAATCAACTCACGGGCTTGGCGTTTGGGATAGATTATCCAATAAAGTTAGCCGTATACGTTTTCCTGGAAATACTGTTATCGGACCTGCTTTTATGCCGGATAACAAGGTTGCAGTAGGTTTATCAACTTCCGGTTATCCTGATATTTTCTTGCTTGATTACAAATTTGAAAGAGAACGCCCTCTAGAACAAAGCCCTGCAATTAACGTTTCCCCTAGCTTTGATGCAACAGGAACTAAAATGGCTTTCACCTCTAGCAGACTCGGTGGACCTCAAATTTTCTTAAAAGACTTAACAAATGGCGTAGTTAGCCGCGTAAGCATGAATGGTTCATATAATACTGAACCATCACTTAGCCCTGATGGAACACTTGTTACTTATTCTCGCCTAACAGATCAAGGTCATAGAATATTCGTTCAAGATTTGCTCACAGGTCAAGAAAGACAAGTAACTTTTGGCCCGGGAAATGATGAACAGCCTTCTTTTGCTCCGGATAGCTACTTTATAGCTTTTACATCAACCCGTTCAAATCAAAAACAAATCTATTTGACTACAAGACACGGCGGTGATGCTAAGCATATTCCAACCGGCGAAGGCGCTGTTTCTTTCCCACGCTGGGGCATGATTCCTGATAACATTCCAAACTAAAATTAATATGACTACAGAAAATAATTATCCACATTTTTTATCATCAGAAATTGATAACACCACTCCAGAAAAAGCATTATTTCACGTTATTCCGGTAGCTTTTGAGTATTCAGTTTCTTATGGTACAGGTACAAAATTCGGTCCTAAAGCAATTCTTGAAGCTTCTGATCAACTAGAGGTTTACGATTCTTATACCGAAACTTTTCCGGCACAAAAAGGAATTCACACACAAGATGCAATTCTTGATGATGAACCGATTGCAATGCTCGACTCTCTTACAAAAGCAACTGAATTTGCAGTAAAATCTTCTGCTATTCCTGTTGTTTTAGGTGGCGAGCACTCGATAACTTTTGGCGCACTTCGCGCTCTTAAAGAGCATCATGGAGAATTTGGAATTTTACACATCGACGCTCACGCCGATCTTCGTGACGCCTATGAAGGCTCAAAGTGGAGTCATGCAAGTGCAATGCATAGAGCACTTGATATCAATCTTCCTCTCGTTCAATTTGGAACTCGTGCCTATTGCGAAGAAGAATTGAATGTACGTAAAAAGCATAATATTACTGCTTATGATGCGCATACTTTTATGGATATGTCATCACCTCTTCCAAAAGGTGTAACTGAAGAAACTCTTCTTCCGGAAAACTTCCCTAAAAAAGTCTATATATCTTTTGATGTTGACGGCTTAGATCCTTCAATAATACCTCATACCGGAACACCTGTACCGGGTGGTTTACAATGGTATCAAGCACTTGAAGTTCTAAAAATAGCACTCAAAGGAAGAGAACTTATTGGCTTTGATGTTGTTGAACTTGCACCGACAGAAAACTCACAAGTATCTGATTTTGCAAGTGCAAATCTTGTTTATAAGCTCATGGGTTTAGCAATTAATAATTTATAGAAATATATTCTAGAGAGGGGGAAACCACGTTTTTGACTGTGGTTTCCCCCTCTCTAATTAATTATATAAAATTATTATAAAAGTACTCCGCCAGCGAGCAATTGCCCACTTGCGTTATAAACTGCCAGTATTTGCCCCGATGCAGTAAGACTAGCTTGACTAAGAAATTCAACTGTAAACAAATCTTTAGACTTATCATATTTTACTTTTGCCGGAAGCATTTTTTGTCTAAAGCGAGTACGCACAAAAACTTCTTTATCCCATGCTTCGTAAGGCACAAAAAAGTTTGTGGATGTTGCAAAGCATTCTTTTTGTGAAAGATATTCCTCAGTTCCGACAATAAGTGCGTTCTTTGCTTTATCACGACTTATCACATAAATAGGTTCTTTCCAAGAAATTCCAAGACCTTTTCTTTGCCCTTCAGTGTATCGCCATAATCCCTTATGTTTATGTTTTTTCTTTGCAAAAAGCTTTTTATCTTCTTCATCTCCCATAAGTTCAACCTTACCAACATCTGGGAGTTTTATCTGAAATTTATCGGCTTCGTCTAACAAAAATTGAGTATGATTATCATTCGGAACAAAGCAGATTTCTTGACTTTCTTTTGGAATTGGTACTTCAATTGAGTTATCTGATAAAATTTTTCTTATCTCATCTTTTTTCATGTCGGCAAGTGGAAAAAGAGCCTGCTGTAATCTATCAGACGGCACTAAAGAGAGGAAATATGATTGATCTTTTGTGTTATCTTTTGCTGTTTCAAGTAGATAGCCGTGCTCAGTTTCAACCTTAGCAACATAATGACCGGTTGCAAAGTGCGTTGCCCCTAGTTCTTTTGCTTTATCAAAAAGAAAGCCAAACTTTACTTCTCTGTTACAAAATACGCAGGGGTTTGGAGTCAGCAATTTTTTATGAGCCATAACAAAAGGTTTTATTACCTTTTGGGCAAAGTTGTTACGGAAGTCTTCAATATAAAAAGGAATGTCCCACTCTTTACACTGTCTTTCCATACTTTCTAAGGAATATTCTTTTTCTAAAAATCTGCCATGCAAAGCAAACACATCATGCCCTTTTTGCTTTAATGACCACAGAGCATAAAGGCTGTCTACCCCACCACTCACTGCTACACAAATTTTCATTTATTCTCTCTTTTTAAGAGCTCTGCATAATTATTTTCGAGAGGGTGAAACCACGTTTTTGAGTCAAAAGCGAGTTTTCCCCCTCTCGAGCGTAGAACGAGTTCTCTCCCCCTTCCTTAAAAACCATTTACTGGAATATCAATAAGTTAGAAAAACACCCTAAAGTAAAAAGAAAATTATTAGCTTTTCTCAATAAAATGTTCAGTAATTATGCAGAGGTCTTTTCTTATCCATAATTTTATAGAAAAATATTTACACGAAAAGCCTATTACTTTCAACAAAAATTTTGCTAAAAATAATGGGCTTTTCTATTGAGTCTATATTCTAGATAGTGTCGTCAAATTCATTCTTTTGCGTTTTTTTTGTCCAAAAGATGTTTTTTAGTTGAAAACTTCACAAAATCTTTGAATTTGACGACACCATCTAAAGTAATACTTACTGATTTCTTGCGATATGTTGAACCGCCACAAAAGCACTTGCAATTGCAATACCGGCACCACATTTTTCTCTCATCCAATCGTGGTGAGCAAGAAGAGTTCCCGTCGCATAAAGATTACTGCTAATTACATTTCCGCTATGGTCAACAGGATTAAAGTAATCATTCACCATTACACCGGAGAAGTTAATTGGATGCCCATCTTTATGGAAAAGATCTTCGTTATGCCAAAGATCACGGCTTTCAGGCTGATGCACAGGAAGATTCATTACTGTTTCTTTTACGCCTTCTTCTCTATCCGCATGAAGACCATTACCAATAAATCGTCCTGTTGCTAAAAGAAGATTTTTTGTAAAGATTTCTTCGTAGTTATCTTTTTGACCGGCTTGACCTAAAGAAACTAAATATCCATCTTCTTTCTTTTCAACTTTTGCAACTCTCACAAGTCTTCGAGTTTCAATTCCTTCTTTATCGAGGAATTCATCGAAAAGATTTTTTAATCTAAATCCGGGAACTGATGCCGGAAGAGTTGGAATCTCAAATACAGGCACTCCTAAAAGCTCGGATAGTCTTTGAGTGCGAAGATGCGCATTATGAATACCAAGAACAGCCGGAATACCAACACAAGCCGCACTTCCGATATATGGCTTGATTGACGCCGCTAAAGCATCAATATGTTCAGGCAGTTCAAGAGCTTGTGCCATTGACCCAGGAAGTAGAGGTTGCTCAATTGCTGATGGAAAAACTACTTTAAGAGTAGAAAGTCCCGGCCAGTTACGTTTTGCAACTTCCATAATTTGTTTTGCTGAATACTCACGAAGACCATGAAAATCTACCAATAAAGTTGGAAGTTTTTTCTCTAGAGCTTCTACGCCAAAAGCGAATGATTCCGGCACTGCCCAAGTAAGTTTACTGCCGCCCATTGGAGTGATAAGTCTGCTAGACATATCACCTTTATGAACAAAAGGCATACCATTTTTTCCAAGCCATTCAAGGAAAGAATCCATAGCTAGACGAACATTTTCTGCGCCTATGCGAGCATATGGGTGAAGTGGATTTGTAGTTTTGAGAGCTCTGATAGAATCATAAGGTTTTTTGCTTCCGTAAACATCAAAAAGACCGCTTGCAAAAACAATTTCCGCTGTACTACCGGCTTGAAATACTGATAAACCTTTTTCACGAGCAAAAATAGACGCCGCAGCTCCGGAAATTCCGCAACCGGTAACAAAAAGATCACAATCAAATTTACTCGCCATTACTGCACCTCATCTTCTAAGCCAAGAAGTCCGAAATAGAGAGCTTCTTTTAATTCTGCTTGACTAAATTGTTTGCCCCACATCACATAACGCTGCCCACGCCAACGGGAATTTAAGAAAGTTCTTAATCCTTCTACTCCATCGGCTCCATTTGCTGCTAAAGTATCATAAAGATGCGCAGTTACACGTGCACCGCAGAATGTTCCCTGACAAGGACCTTTACCAACACGAGAACGTGCAGCAATTGATGACATCTGCGCTTTTGCTGGACTGTTATCATTCCAGTTTTTTGTAATTTTATCAACCGCTGAACGTGGAACAACCTCACACTCACATAACAAGTAATCGTGTGGAGTATGTTTTTGCCACCAGCTATATTTATGTTTCAAGCTAGGGTCAGCCCATTCAGCTAAGCGTGAAGGAGTAACAATAGCATCAGCAGTTTCACATTTTTTATCAACACCAAGACGCTGACAAATAAAATCAACTGTTTTTTCTGCCATTAATCTATATGTTGTAAGTTTACCACCGGTTACAGTTACAAAGTTCGATACGCGAGATTCTTCATGCGTAACAAGTGCAAAACCACGGCTTGCGCCACGCCCGTCTGCATCAGTAGACTTCAAAAGAGGACGAATACCGGCATAAGCTCTGATATATGGAGTAGTTGCAAGGCTTGGTACCATTGGAATACCTTGGCGAAGGTTTGCATCAACTTCTTCAACTGTTGGGAAGTGGTCGTCCGGATTATCAACTGTAACAGATGTTGTTCCAAGAATCGAAACTGAACCGCCAGGCACAAGAATATCACCATCGCCAGGAGCTCTTAATCTATTGATAACACTTTTTGTCAAACGAGATTGTGTAATAATAAGTGTACCTTTTGAAAGAGTCATTTCCATTTTACAGCCGGCTAAAGCAGCAACATTCGCCGCCCAAGCACCGGTTGCATTGATAAACTGATCCGCTAAAATTTCTTTTATTTCGCCTGTTTGCGTATTTAAAACTTTAGCTGCAATCACATGACGGCTATCACGAATAAAACCAATAACCTTATGATGACGCAAAAATTGTGCATTAGAACCCGGAAGTTCTAAAGCATTTGCAATATTTTCAAGGGTAAGCATAAATGGATCAACAGAAGCATCCGGCACTTTATACGCTGCAATAATATTTTTAGCTAAAGCCGGCTCATTTTCTTTTGCTTCTTCCGGATCAACCTTTTCTGCTTTGATACCAGCTTTTTCGCATGATGTTGCAAAATCAGCGATGTATTTTTCATCATCACCTTCTACTGCAACAAAATATCCACCGCAAGGATCAATACAGTGAGAGAATGTTTTCTTTAAGATTGCATTTTCAATCGCACACTCTTCAGCTGAATGTAAATCTTTTACAGCATATCTTGCACCGGAGTGCAAAAGCCCATGGTTACCGCCTGTTGCGCCGGCTGAGGCATCTTTTTGATCAACCAAAATAGCCGATACTCCACGCATTGATAAATCACGTAGAATACCTGCACCGGTTGCACCGGCACCGATTATAAGAACTTGTGTTTCCATAGCACCACTTTATTTTTCGTATAATTTATGAATTTTTCTAAAATAGAAAATTTGCTTTTTCTTGAAAAGAAGCTATATTTATTCAAAGTGACATATAAAAACATATGATATTAGAATAAAACTTATTTCAAGTAGTTTGATACAGCAAATATTATCTTAGAAACTTTTCTCATTGAAAATAGCTTAAATTTTTACGATTTGCAAGCTCTATTCTTTTTGCTATAATTTATAAATATTAGCTATTCATCAGCTTAAAATCTTGTTTTTTATTTTCAATAATATATCAAAAATCTTATATTAAATTTGTTAATTTTTTACTTGCAATTTATAAATTGTGCACTTATATTATCTGCGTTTCAAAGGAATAGCAGATGGAGGATGTAAAAAAATGCAAGAAGAAAAATATAATCTACCCCCATACCCTAATCCTACAGAAAGCCTCTCAAAAGAGCAGATTTTAGCTGACAATGAAAATATGCATGCTGCTGATATTGCTGAACATATCGAACAACTTACGTTCAGCGATCAGGTTGATGTTCTTACAAGTATGTCACCCGACGATGCTGCTGAGGCTCTTGCTGAACTTGATGAAGAACTTGCCGGTGACGTGCTTGAATCACTCCCTGCGAATGAAGCTGCTGCGATTATTTCTGAGATGTCGCCTGATGATGCTGTTGATGTTCTTGATGAAATGGAAGAAGTTCAGCGTGATAGCATCCTCGATCACCTACCGCATGAAGACGCTGAAGAACTTCGTTCACTACTTAGTTTCGACTCTGAAACGGCTGCCGGTATCATGACAACTGAAATGCTTCTTCTGCCAAATCATGCTACTCCCGATGACATAATTTATCAAATACGTGCTTCTATTGATGACATTGAAAATATCTATTACGTATATCTTGTAGATAGTAACGATATTCTATGTAATGTTCTTACAATGCGCGATCTTATGCGCCTTCCACGCGATATTATTGTAGATGATTACCTTACTCCGCTCGATTTAATCACTGTTCCTTTTGATATGAACAAAAAGGACTTAGGTCAACTTTTCGCAAAATATAACTTTCTCTCTCTTCCGGTAGTCGACCGGGAAGGGCGTGTTCTTGGCATTATAACTCACGACGATATCATCGACCTCATTCAAGACGAAGCAAGCGCAGATATGCTTGGTATGGTTGGTGCTGGTCAAGATGAGGATATTGATACACCTTGGCTTGAATCAATTAAAATGCGTCTTCCATGGCTTATTATTAATCTATTAAATTCATCGCTTACAGCTTGTATTGTTTATCTTTTTGATGGCACAATTTCACAAATGGCTTTATTAGCTGTTCTTATGCCTATTGTAGCAAACCAGTCAGGAAATACAGGTCAACAAGCTCTTGCAGTTATGATTCGTCAACTTGCAGTTGAGACTTTTAATACTAAACGTACAGTTAAAGCTGTTTTTCGTGAAATAAAAATTGGGCTTTGTGTGAGTGTGTTTTTTGCGTGCATAGCATTTTTAGGGGTTGGATTTCTTTTTGATAATCAAGCACTTGGACTTGTTATGGCACTTGCACTTGTTGTAGATATTACACTAGGCGCAGTTTTTGGCGCAACAATTCCACTCATATTACGTGCTCTTAAGCGTGACCCTGCACAGGCTTCAAGTATTTTTCTAACTGCAATCACCGACGGCGTTGGCTTCTTTGTATTCCTTGGACTTGCAACAGCCTTTTTATTTACATAAAGTTTACTTATTGTGACCAAGCTATAAATTCTCTGTTATGGACTTAATTTCTAACATTTTTTTAGGGTGTGTTTCTAAATTGAGAGATTTTACTCTTTTGACAAGGAAAAGTGATTTTTTATGAAGTACAGTATATCAAAAACATATATAAACTGAATAAAAAAGTACTTCGGCGCAGTTCAAAAGGTAAAAGAATTAATTTAAAAACACACACTAGGCATACTTTTTGCATGTATATCTTAAAATTTATTTAAAAGAGAAAAACATGCCTAGCACACCAACTAAAACTTACAATATAATCTTAACTTTGGGCTTTTCTGAAGAAGAACATTTGTATTTAAAGAAAATTTTTCCCGATAATTTTCAACTAGAACAGATTGACATTCTTGAAGAAGAACATCTGCATGATTCTATTGCTACTCTTTCTGCGCATGTTTTATTTCTTATTGTTGATTCAACAGCTTTTGAGCTTCATCCTCATATTAAGCATACATTAAAGAATGTTATGTACGCACTTCCAACTGTACTTGCTGAAAAGTGTAAGCTTTCTATTATTGATAAAAGACTCTTTTTTAAGGTAATTCCTTACCCTCCTGATGAGTCTGACATAAGACTCCTTCTCAGAAATCTCAATGCTCGTTATAGCATGCTGATTTCACGAAAGAATTTAGAAAGAGAATATGAACTCATTCTTGATTTATATAATCAGAAACAAAAAGCTTTTGCATTTGTAAGTGAATGTATGCAATCACTTAAGGGGCTTACTTCATTAACTGAACTTTATGAAAATATTAGGTTTTCCTTTGAAAACCTTTTGCCTCTGCAATCAATTCATCTTGTAAACTTTGATGCAAACAGAAATAAAATGCATACAATTTTAGGTGTCAATGAAAGCAATACATCCCTTATAAACACCTGGAAAAATATAATATTATCAAAAATAAAAACTATGAAACCAATCAATATTCATAGCCACGAAAAAGAAATTGATATTATTGAGCTTCCATTTAACAAAGACTTTACAACTCAGTTTGAAACAGTAGGTAACTTTTCAATTGTATCAATGATACCAAAAGATGAAAATATTCATTCAATCCCGCTAGTTGTAAATGATTCCTGTATAGGTGCTTTGATAATGCAACTCTCCTTTGAACCTGACTACGGAAAAGATTTAATACTTGCATTAGAGATAGTTACTAATCATATCGCTCTTATAAGTCAAAGATTATACGCAGAAGAAAATGGACTTGCATTAAATAAAAATCTTGAGTATACAGCACAAACATATTCTTCACTTCCGAAAAATATTGTAAAAGAAATCCACTCAAGGCAGCAATAGAATGAAATCAGTAAACGAAACCTTATTTGAAACTTCCCTCATGCGTGAGGATATAGCCGGAATATTTGAAGCTTTTGCAGAAGCGTTCAAAGAAGGAAAGGTTGACCTCCATAATAGAGGTGATTGCCTTACTCTTATACCTGCTAATTCCGCTAAATTACAAATAAAAGCTACACAAGAAATAGATGATTCACACGAAGAATGCAAACTCGTTTTAACTCTTGATTGGCAAAAAGAAAATTCTTAGAGCACTCCCCCGATAGCTTTCAACATAATTTAATAACTTGCTTTCTTGTAAGTAGAGAATATCAGTTAAAATAAATGTTTTTCAAGGAAAGGGGGAGCTTGAGGGGGAAAAACTCGTTTTCTCAAAAAAACATGGTTTTCCCCCTCAAAAATTTTCATCTTAGATGGTGGCGTCAAATTCAAAGATTTTGTGGAATTTTCAACTAAAAGGAATTTTTATAAGGTGCAGTGTATCAAAAACATACATAAACCGAGTAAAAAATCATCTTTTGGGCAGAAAAAACGCAAAAGATTGAATTTGACGACACTATCTAGGTAAAAACTATTTAAATTTTGCTACTGCTTTTTTGAAACCTTCTGCTGATTGCTCAATCATTCTATCCGGCACAGCAAAAGAGAGTCTTACATATCCGGCACAACCAAAACCTGAACCCGGTACAGCAAGAATAAGTTGCTCTTTCAAAGCGTCAACAAACAAAGCTTCATTTTCTACAGGTGATTTAATGAAGAAGTAGAAGGCTCCTTGCGGAACACTAAACTCAATTCCTGCATCTGTAAGAATTTTTGCAAAGGTATCACGTCTTTTTCTATAAACTTCTTTCGCTTTTAAAAGCATTTCTTCCAAATCAGGCGCTCTTAGAGCCACATCCATAAGATATTGCCCTACTACAGGAGCATTTACATAGCCTAAAAATCTATTTGCCTGAACAAGTCCTGCCATAAGAAGTGCACGATCTTCTAAAAGTGGAGAAAGTGCAATATATCCAATACGTTCGCCCGCAAGAGCTAAGTTCTTTGAAAATGAACCTATCACAACACAATGCGCAGTTTTATCAAGTACTGATGGCACAGTTTCATCATAAGCAAGGAAACGATAAGGCTCATCGCAAATAATATAAATCATTCTGCCGTATTTTTTAGTTGCACGCTCAGCAAGATCAATCAATTTTTGCATTGTTTCAGCTGAGTAAATTACGCCGGTTGGATTGTTCGGTGTATTAATAAGAATTGCACGAGTTTTTTCATTCATCGCATTTTCAAGAGCTTCTAAATCCGGTTCAAAAGTTCCTTTGTGCGCCGGAACAGGTTTGAAGACTCCACCATTTGAACCAACATATTTGAAATATTCAACAAAAAATGGTGCAATACCAAGAACTTCATCACCAGGGTTCAGAACAGTACGGCAAAATACATGCATTCCGCCGGCAGCACCACAAGTAAGAACTACATCATTTTCAGAAAGCACAGTATTCTGCTCTTTAGACAAATAATCAGCAAGAGTTTGACGTGCATAGGCAAATCCGGCATTTTGCATATAACCTAAACCGGAAGGAACATTTGCTTTTTCTGATAAATCTTTCAAACCTTGAAGAACAGATGCAGGAGGTGCAAGATCAGGGTTACCAAGACTAAAATCGCATACTTTGTCCGCGCCAAATTCCGCACGTAACTGCGCACCTGCTTCAAACATTTTACGAATCATAGATCCATTTTCTATTGTAGTTTCCATTTCTTTTGATAGCAATGACATAGTAAATTCCTTATATTTTTATGTATTTTATTTATATAAAAATCCTCACGTATCTTATATGATAATCATTCACTTTGTAAAGCTTTTTATTTTGCTAAAACTTAACGCCAAAATGAATATGATTTTCAACTCTTAATGACTATTAAAAAAATAGAGCATATTTTGACAACACTATCTAATATGCTCTACTTTATAACTATTCTAAAATCAGATTATTATACTTTGATACTCGATTTAAAATCGTTTTTTCCTTGTCAACCTTAGGCTGCTCTTTAGCCGGTTCAAGAGATGTTATTGCAACTTTACCGATTACAATTCTATCGTCATCTATGGTTCTAATTCCCCAAATATCGTGTAAAAATGCAATGTTACCTTTATGTTCACCAATATACAAGCCTATATGACCCGGAAGGTAAATCAGCGATGTAAATGGTTTAGCATTTCCTAAAATTTGCTCTATCTTTTTAGAGTTAGAAATATCGCCAAGTTCTATAGTTTCACCGGCTTTAATTTGTTGACTTGAATTTCGTGGTAGCCAAATTCCAAAAGCTGCAAAAATATCTCGTATAAATTCTGAACAATCTCGGTTAGATAGATATCCACCCCAACCATAAGGTTGCCCCATCAATTCATCACCAAGTTTTGCAATATTTTGTGGAGTAAACCTCATAGGGAAAGCTTCTACTCCAATTTGAGGTCTTGGGACTGCTGTAAAAGTTGCATTATTTCCGCCACTTGAAACAGGAATATAAATTTTAGTAGAGCTTGCAGGTAACAACGCGCCAATTTCTCCATGAGCAAGCATTTTACCATTTACGACAAGCGGAATATCTTCTTTTGTAAATGTAACTAGCTGAGAGTTTTCCCATTTTTGAATAAAATCATTATCGACATAAGCTATTGAATCACTTCTAATCCAGCCGCTGATATATGCAGTTTCAACATAAACCCATGCTTTATCTATGCTTTGGTGTATCACAAAAAGAGGAAATCCTACAGGTATAGATGCGTATTGCATCATATCAAAAGGATAAGCACTTCCGCTTTTTTTTGTATCAAGAAAGCGAGGGCGCATAGTCGGCATTTGCCTTACATCGCTCTCTTTAATTGTAATTGCCTGTAATGCAGAATTTGGAAAAGTTGACAAATCAGCATTTAGGGTGATTTCTTGCCAATCTTTTAAATCCCAAGGCTTTAGATTTTCAGAATATCCTTTATTCTCACGGACAAAGGGAATATTGACATCTGCTGCTTTTATACTTGCCTTTTTTACATGCCAAGCTCTAAAATACAATCTTCTAAATTTGCTTATATTTTCTTGAATTTCAAGATTTGATGCTAATGCAGTATTTGGTAGTTTTTTTGCAAAATAATCAACACTTTGAGGATAAGTAAGCAAGTCTTTTATAACTACAGGCTCTTGTATCGGTTCTATTTTTTGTTTCGAGGCACAAGCAGTTATAAAAAGTAAAGAAAAACAGAGCATCAGTAATTTTATCTTTTTCATAATTATTCCTTAAAAAGTGATAAATAGTGCAAATAAGCGTCTCGAACTTTTCCTTCGGGCAAGCTTAGTCTGCCTAGATTTTCCGGACGAATAAGCTCTACATTCTGTGGTGCTGAATAAATTTCAAATGGTGTATTGAGTGGTCGTTTACTCTGTAAGAGATGAAGTTCTATTTTTTCAAATGCTTCTTCATCTAAGAAGGCGTGCACTCTTTCTAGGATTTCATCGCCTAAGTATGTTAATTCATTGAGAGCAAGGTTGTCTTCAGCTGCAATGAGAAGATTTTTATCTCTATGCCCTATAGGCAGTGCCAAAGTACAAAGCTCTTCTCCCATAACCATATCCCAATGGTCATAAAGGTGAAAGAGCTTTTGTCTAAGTTCCGAATTTCCTTTTGATTCCAAGACTTTTTCAAGATATCTAGTAAATGAAATTGGCTCGGAGGCAGGTCTTCTTTTGAAGTATTTGAATCGTTTTTTTTCAAAACTTGCCATTAGCGGACAAGCTCCCTTTGCATATCACGATTTTCTGCTCTTTGCTTGAGCTCGTTTCGTCTGTCATAGAGATGTTTACCGCGAGATAGAGCAATTTCCATCTTTATTTTTCCGCGCTTAAGGTAGATCTTTACAGGTATCACTGTCAATCCTTTTTGTTCTACTTTAGCACATAATTGACGTATTTCCTGCTTGTGTAAAAGCAGTTTTCTTGTGCGTGTTGGATCTTGCTTGACTGATGTGCCTTGCTCATATACAGCTATATTCAAGCCCACAAGCAAAGCCTCTTCGTCTTTAAAGTCCACGTAAGAATCAACAAATGAAACTTTTCCATTACGGATTGATTTCACCTCAGGCCCTGTAAGAACAAGACCTGCCTCATAAAAGTCTATAAATTCATATAATTGTCTTGCTTTTCTATTATCGGCTAAACTCATATATTTCTCACTTATCTAAAGAATCTCATTACATCATTGAAGGTTGCGAAAACCATTAATGAAAGCAGTAGAACGCCGCCTGCCTGCATAAGTTTTTCTTGTATTGCAACACTAATAGGACGACGAATTACCATTTCAATCACAGAAAACACAATAGTTCCGCCATCTAAAACAGGAATTGGAAGTAAATTGAGCAAGCCCAAGTTCACACTGATAAGCGCAGTAAGCATAAGTAAAGGTAGCAAGCCAACGCTCGCTTGTGCGCCTACTACTTGAGCAATCATGATTGGACCACCAACATTATCCGCAGAAACAGAACCGGTTACAAGCTTTACAAGGCCTTGAATTGTGGTATCAATTGTAAAAACAGCCTGTTTATATCCTTCAACAAAAGAATCTGCAAATCCAAGTGGTACATGCTTTACTTCGCCGGAAGCCCTAACTCCGAGCAAGTATGCTTTTTCTTCTTCGCCAAAAATATTTGTACGTACACTTTCTCTTGGTGTAATAAGAACAGTTTCTATATTATCACCGCGAAGATATTCAACTTCTACTTCTGCACCTTGTGTTTTATCAAGAGAGCCAGGAATATCTTCCCATTCTTCTACAGTGAAGTTTGCGATACGTAAAATTCTATCGCCTTTTTCAAGTTTTGCTTCTGCCGCAGCACTTTCAGCAACAACTTCACCAATTACAGGAAGGGCAATTGATGAGCCAACATTAAAAGCTATCCCCCAATAAATAACAAAAGCTAGCAACAAGTTAGCTAGTGGCCCTGCTGCCGCTACAACCAATCGTTGAAAAGGAGGACGATTATTAATAGCATCTTCTTCTGTAAATCCTAACTCTTCAACTTCATCTGAATATTCGCCCACCATGGAAACATATCCACCAAGTGGAACAAGAGAAATACAGTAAGTTGTTCTATCTTTTTTATATTTTAATATCTTAGGACCAAATCCTAAAGAAAATGTTATTACACCAATTTTATAATGACGTGCCGCCAAAAAATGCCCAAGTTCATGAATAAATATAAGTATTCCAAGAACTAGAACAACAGCTATAGCTTGCCATGAAAATGAAAGGATTGATTCCATATATTTTATCTCACTTCAATTTTATTTATTTCCTCGTAAGCTTGAAGTCTAAACTGCGTATCTGCAGCAAGAATACCTTCTAACGTAAGAGGATCTTTTTCTGATTTTTCTAATACAACTTCAATAAGTTGAGGTATATTCATAAAGGTAATGCGATCTTTTAGAAATGCTTCAACTAAAACCTCATTTACAGCATTTAAAGCAACACATTTTTTTTCAAAAAATGCTTTTTTTGCTAAATCTAAACATGGAAAATGTTTAGTATTAACCTCTTTAAATGTCAACTTTCCAAGCTCCGCCAGTGAAAGAGTTGGTAGTTCGCATTTTTCACCTGTAAGCATTTGTGGATATGCTAAGCAATGAGCTATCGGCAAGCGCATATCCGGTGTTGAGAGTTGAGCAATAAATGAATAATCTTCATACTCTACAAGTGAATGGATAATACTTTGTGGATGCACCACTACATCTATTATAGATAAGTCCACTCCATACAAATGGCAAGCCTCAATAACTTCTAAACCTTTATTCATTAATGTTGCTGAATCTATAGTAATTTTTGCACCCATCGACCAATTAGGATGTTTTAACGCATCAGAAGCTTTCGCATTTGAAAGAAATTCAAAGCTTTTATCTCGTAAAGCTCCGCCGGAAGCAGTCAACACAAGTTTTCTTACATCTTTTGGATTGTGCCCATGTAAGCATTGGAATAAAGCATGATGTTCAGAATCAATCGGTAGTATTGACGCATTTGTTTTTTTACATTCTTCACGAAGTAAATCTCCAGCAAGTACAAGACTTTCCTTGTTTGCAAGACAAATTACTTTACCAGATTTAGCTGCTGAAAATGTTGATCTAAGTCCTGCTGCTCCAACTTGTGCAGAAATAAAAGTATCAACTTCATCAAGACTTGCAATTATTTCATACCCTTCTTGACCATGAAATATTTCCGGAGAATAACTTTTATCTGTTGATAACAAATTTTTAAGGTCATTAATATTTTCCTCTAGCTGCACGACAAGATATTTTGGACGAAAAGCTAACGCCTGCTTTGCAAGTAGAGAAATATTTTTACCAGCTCCAAGCGCAATCACTTCAAATAATTCAGGATATTGAGATACAATTTTAAGAGTGCTCTCACCTATCGAACCTGTAGAGCCACAAATAGAAAGTTTTCTCGGAAACTGATTACAATAATCTAAATTTGGTAAGCTTGTTATATATTGCATAAATTAGAACTTAATTTGAGGAAAAAGAGTAAATAATATCAACAAAATAGGCACAACAAACAAAATACTGTCTAATCTATCCAAAACACCGCCGTGCCCCGGTAAAATACTTGAACTATCTTTGATATCAGCAGAACGTTTAAGAGCTGATTCAAAAAAATCACCAAGTTGAGCAACAACAGAAAGAGTTGCCCCCATAAAAACAAAGTAAAGCCAATGAGCATCAGAGTAAAGCCCGCAATAATACACGCTAAATATCACAGATGCTACTAAGCCACCAAGGCAGCCTTCCCTACTTTTCTTCGGGCTAACTGCAACCCAAACTTTATTTTTTCCGATTGATAAACCTGTAATGTATGCAAAAGTATCATTTACTGCCGGCAACAAAAATGCATAAAGAATTCCATGTGGCGATAATCTATCAAAAAGTAGAATTATCACTGGTAGATAAATAACTCCTGATGTAAGAATTACCGCTTCTCTTAAAGCTTTTTTATCATCTTCCGGCCAGCGGAAAAGTGTAACTATTGCAATAAGAATACCAACTAAGGAAAGTGCAAGAAAATCATCTATCTCGGTAAATAATGTAAGTCCCATAAATAAAACGGGAAGAAACATACCAAAATAAAGAAGCTTTCTTCTTCTTTTGCCAAAAAACATTCTATAAAATTCCCAAGAGCCTATTACAGCCATAAGAATAAAGCAAAGGTCAAGAAAAATTCCACCTGTCAACCAAGCATAAATCAGAATAGAAAGAAGGACGACAGCTGTTATCACACGTTTATAAAATTCTTTCATGACACCTACTTATAAAATTCTATTGGGATAGTTGCTCGTCTGTCTTTCCAAATCTTCGTTTTCGAGAATAGAAATTATCAATTGCCTTTTCTAATTCTGCCTCATCAAAGTCAGGAAAGTAAAGAGGAGTAAAATATAGTTCACTATACGCCGCTTGAAAAAGTAAAAAATTACTGAGCCTTGTATCACCACCGGTTCTGATAATCAAATCTGGTTCAGGAAAGGATGGTGCATCTAAGTTTAGGGAAATTTTATTAGCCAAATCAATTGAAGTGAGGCTATTCAAATTCTCTTTTTCAGCAATTCTCATAACTGCACGCGCTATTTCTTCACGGGCAGAATATGCAAGTGCAAGGCAAAGATTCATTGCCTTGCACCCTTTTGTTTTATGCATAGCGTATTCTAAAGCTTTTTGGGATGCAAACGGAAGAGATTTGATATCGCCAATACAGTGCAAGCGAATATCTTTTTCAATTAGTGTTGGAACTTCTTCAGAAATGAACTTGACAAGCAATGAAAAAAGCTGAGTCAATTCCTCATAAGGACGTTCCAAATTTTCACGTGAAAGTGCATATAGTGTTAGATATTCAACATTAAGCTCTCTAGCTCTAGTTAGAATTTTCCTTACAGCCTTAGCACCTTCTTTGTGCCCTTCGCTACGAGCTAAACCTTTTTGTTTAGCCCAGCGTCCGTTGCCATCCATTATTATAGCAATATGTTGAATTGCCACTAGATATCCATAATTTCTTTTTCTTTTACTTGATATTTTTCATCGCTTTTTGCAACGAATTTATCAGTCATTTTTTGAACTTCTTCTAAAGCTTTTTTAGATTCATCTTCAGTAATTAGCTTATCTTTTTCAAGTTTTTTCATAGCATCATTTACATCTCTTCTGATGTTACGAATTGCTACTTTTGAATCTTCAGAATATTTTTTAGCTAGTTTTGATAGTTCTTTACGACGATCTTCTGTCAAAGCAGGAATTACGATACGAATAATTTTACCATCATTCATTGGATTCAGACCAAGATCTGACTTCTGAATAGCTTTTTCGATTAATGCAAAAGAGCCTTTATCCCAAGGTTGAATTGCAATAGTTCTGCTATCAGGAATAGAAACAGAAGCCACACCTTTAATTGGTGTAGGTGTTCCGTAGTAATCAACTTTTATATCATCAACTAAGGTTGTTGAAGCACGACCTGTACGTAATTTTGTAAAATCTCTTTCAAGTGCTACGAGAGCTTTTTCCATACGCTCTTCAGCATCAAACATAATTTCGTCTTTGCTCATATATTCTCCGATTATTTTTTTCTTGTTTTTAGTGGCTTACGAGTGAGCCTTCTTTTTCACCAGTTAGCACACGTTTAATTGCGCCGCCAAGCATTGAGCACACTACGATTGGCATATTATTTTCTTCTGCCAATGTAAGAGCTGTTGAATCCATAACTTTTAGTTGTCTTGATAGGGTTTCTTGGTAAGTTATGTTATCAAATTTAACTGCATCGGTAAATTTCATAGGATCTTTATCGTAAAGTCCATCTACCTTTGTAGCTTTAATGATGATTGAACAATTTAGTTCAACGCCACGCAAGGCTGCTGCTGTATCTGTAGTGAAATAAGGATTTCCTGTACCGGCAGCACAAATTACTACACGCCCTTTTTCCATGTGGCGAATAGCTCTTCTTCTGATGTAAGGTTCAGAAACTTCCATAGCTGCAATTGCTGAAAGCACGCGTGTTGGCACATTCATTTTTTCAAGGGCATCTTGAACTGCAAGAGCATTCATAATTGTAGCAAGCATTCCCATATAATCGGCATTTGATCTATCCATTCCTTTTGCAGAACTAGAAAGACCACGGAAGATGTTACCACCGCCGATTACAAGAGCAAGTTGTGCGCCTTCTGCGTGAACTTGTGCTATTTCGGAGCAAATTTTGCTCACGATTTCAGGGTCTACGCCAAAGCCTTTATCACCGGCTAAGGCTTCACCACTAAGTTTTAAAAGTACGCGAGGGTATTTTAATTTTGTCATATTTTTTCCTTTTTAAGGAGAAAAGTTTATATCTATCGCAATCAAGTATATACATTATAAAATTTTTTTCAAGTCAAACTTTTGGTAATTAATCTTTTTAAATTAATTCATCATTTTTCAGTTGAGCCAAACAATTGAAAAAGCAAATAAGTTCAACAAGATAAAATAATAATATTTTTTCAAATTATCCTTTGAAATAATTGGTTTCCAAACTTTTTTAAAGCTTTTTTCTGTGTTCAAACCTCGTGAAAAAAGTGCTATGCTAAGTGTGTAGTTTCTTTTGTTAAGAATTCGCAACAATCCAAGAAGATAAATCTTTATTTTTTTAGATATTTTTCTCTCATTTCTTAACTGATACATAACACTTTTTTTAAAACTCTGTGCAAGTTTGAGAATATCTCCGAACGATTTTAGCACAAGTAAGGTTATCAATCCAACTTTCCATGCATTTTTTTTCGATATAAACGAGAAAAACCATACAAGAGCTTGCGCATATTCTTTAGCACTTGCGCTTATAAAAGTGCTGATTCCTAGCAGACCAAGCAGAAACATTCTCGCTACGTAAGCAAATGAAAACAATAGGTTACCTTCTTCAAAAACTAAAGAAAATCCATTTTCCCAAGTAATTGATTTCACAAAAAATATAGCAAAAAACCATAAGGTACAAAATACAAAAAGATAGTATATCGGCTTAGTTGATAACTTTTTTTCCCTTGTTTTGAAAAAGTAATAGCACAAAAAAATTACTGTAAACAAAAGAAGATACGATGTTGAAAAAGATATTGCAAAATAAGCTGTTAGTAAAAATGAAAATAGAATTATGCGTGCATCTTCCTCTTGAGGGATTTGAAAATCAGGATTCATACATCTTACCACGGCATAATTTTATGTTGATATTTCCAATATTGCGGGAGTCTTACACCAATATCATCGTTTTTTTCTATATAGTTAAGTGCCTCTTCAATACTTCCTAAGAACAATTGTTTTCCTTCAGACATTAGCAAAACTTTATCAGCAATATCTAGGAAAAATTCAATATCATGCGTTACAATGCATTGAGCTAATTCTTTATTTTTATTGTCTAAAAGTATTTTTCTTAATTGTAGCAAAGCCGGATAATCCAATGCAGAGCTTGGTTCATCGAGTAAAAGTATCCTTGGATTCTGCATCAAAGAAGCTGCTAAACAAAGCTTTCTTTTTTGACCAAAAGATAAAGAATCTTGAGAATCTGACATTTTTTTATCTAAATCAAACTCTTTCAATAAATTCAAGGCCTTTTCTTTCTCTTCATCACTGGGATTTGCTATTGTGATAAGCATTTCTTCCCAAACATTTTGACCAAGAAGTTGCATATCAGGCTCTTGAAATAATAGAGCACACATATCAAAAAGTGAATTTTCGCTTATAATTTCGCCGCTTGTAAGTTCAAGTACACCTGCCATCACTTGTAAAAGTGTAGATTTTCCGCTTCCGTTTGCCCCACAAATGCAAAGAACCTCACCCTCTTCAAGTGAAAAATTTAGTCCCTCAAAAGCCTGCTTATTGTAAGGATACGAATATCCGCCATCTTTTATCTCAAAAATCATTTATATTGCTCTATTTTTATTTTCTTATAATGTATCTTAATTCATCTGCTCACTACTTGCAAGCCTTTTATAGTTTGACATCGAACTAATTTTGATTTATTTTATTTTTATAATACTTGATTTATGATTTTTTATTGCATAAATTAAAAGTAATTTATACCCTATGGAGGTTCTTATGACTATAGCAGAAATATACGCATATGCTGATAAAATTGGAGTACTTACCTTTTCAACTATCTATAATAATGAAGTTCATTCACGTATTGCCCACTTTAATGGTTATGATGAAGAAGGTATATATTTCCGCACTATGGGCAATAAGCCTTATGGACGTCAACTTAAAGAAACTCTTAAAGTTACAGTTTGCGGCAACTATGGAGGAAGAATTTTAAATCATGATGAAGTTGGTGCTATACCGGATTTTGAACCGGGATACTCTTTTCGTCTGATTGGTGAATTGAGATATATAAGTCCCGAAGAAATTACAGAAAAAGCAACTATAAACAAACATCTTGAAGTTGCTTCTCGTGATATTGATATGTACCCCGCTATGGCTAATGGCAACTTTATTATTCATCGTGCAAAGGGTGAAATTTTTGACTATGATTTCAGTAAAAAAACTCGTGAAAATAAAGTTCTACGTACAAGATTTGCTTTTGGTGGCGCAGTGGCAAACCCAGCCGGACCTAGAATTACTGAGAAATGTATCTCGTGCGGAATATGTAAAAAAGTCTGTTCCTTTAAAGCAATTAATGAAGGTAGACCATATTCAGTAAATCCTGCTCATTGCGATGATTGTGGATCTTGTATTCTCGCCTGCCCTAAAAATGCTATTGAAGAAGCTCTTACTTTATAATAATTAGTATGTAATATCAGCATATTATAAAATTATTTATTTTATGTGAAAAAATTGAATTTGACAAAAATAAAAAGATATGCTTTTCTATCTCCTTATTTCAAATTAGATATGAGGGCATAAATGGAAGATTTTTCAAACGCAATTTTTCCACCTGAGTTTTTGCCGGGATTTTCACCTTTACCGGTTCTTGATGTAAACAATTTACCTGCAAGATTCACTCCCCGACCTGCAACTATTCAGGACGTGCATGGGATGTCAACACTCATTAACGAATACGCTTCAGAAGGCGTTATGCTCGCTCGCGGTCCACAATATCTTTATAAAGGTATTCGCGAATACAGTGTTATTTCTATCCCTTCACAAGAAAAGCTAATCGGGCCATTAGGCGAGAGTGATCAAGTTGTTATTGCTGTTGCAAGCTTACATGTTTTATGGGAAGATTTAGCTGAGGTTCGATCTGTTGCTGTGCACCCACAAATTAAAAGAATGGGTCTTGGCAGAACAATGGTTAACCATGTTAAGAAAGAAGCTGCAAATATTGGAATTAAACGTTTGTTCACTTTCACACTTAGACCGGATTTCTTCCAATCACTAGGATTTAAAGAAGTTCCTCGTGAAAAATTACCACCTGTTGTTTGGGCTGAATGTTCAAACTGCCCTAAATTCTATAAATGCGATGAAGTTGGTATGATAATGCATATCTAATTCTATCGATTGATCAGGGTGTGTTTCTAAATTCAAAGATTTTGTGGAGTTTTCAATGAAAAGTGATATTTTATAAAGTGCCGTGTATAACAACATACATAAACTGAATAAAAAATCACATTTGAAGCAGAAAAAACGCAAAAGAGTGAATTTAGAAACATAGCCTAGTAGTAATATAAAAAGAGAAGCAAAGTTTATACCTTGCTTCTCTTTTTTTATCTATTTAAAATTAAATTTTATTTTTTGAATTTTTCCCGCAACTTATTACGAATACGTTTAAACGGAGTTTCTATTGCTTTTATGATTGGCTTGAAGCTTCTATTCAGTTTTAAAATATTCAAATAAAGATAGAATTGTAAACCATTTTTTTCTATCATTTTAATAATTTTATTTTCTTTCTCAGTATTTTTTATATATTTTTTGCTTTCTTTAATTGTAAGTAAATCTTCTTTAAAGGCAGGTACTTCAGAAGCTAAATCCCACCAATAAATCATAGAGGGTGCCATTGTATATATAAATGCTTTGCCTGTAAAAAATATCCCCTTACTACTCCATGGTTTAAAGAAGTAATGAATTATTTTTATTTTTTTATTTGCTTTAAAGTGTTTCGTCCAAGATTCATCGAAAAATGAAAGTTTACTTGTTTCTTCACTTTCAAAATAAGAGTAAGATAAGTCATTATTAAGATTCCATGCGCTAGGCAACCATAATAAATCTTTTATCACAACATTTAGAGCATCTTGATCAGGAGCCGTTGTACTATACTTTTTAAGAAAGTCTAAAGCTTTAGTTTCGATATCTTCACTAAGCCATTTTTTCATATTAAGTAAGATTACACCAGAGTTAAAATACTTACCATTGAAATTATAAGTTTCTCCACCATTAAATGCTTTAAACTGTTTAGTTCTTTCGTATTCGTTAACTACTGCTGCCGTATAATGATTTAAATTGATTGCAAAAATTTCACGTAAATCACAATTGACTACAATATCGCTATCTAAATAAAGTACTTTCTCTACAGTAGCATCTAAAATTTTAGATATTTTAAGTCTAAAATAAGGGAGGTAGCTTTTACGCCATGTTGGAAATCCATGAAATTCTTTACTCGTAAAAGTGTGTATCTTAATTTCAGTTGGGAAAATATCATTTAGTTCCTGAGCAAGCAAATTTAGTTTTACTTCAGTATCACTGCTAACACCATCAGTCAGTATGTGAAAAACATACCCTTCTTCACTTGTCTTTTCTACTTCATAAGCAAAGTCATCGCCATGCAATTCTTTGTTTATTTGCTTGAAATCATTGACTGATTTAGCTGTATCTGTATTTTCAACAATACTTGTTATAGTAACAGCAGTAAACTTAATGTAATTATCATCTCCGGCAAAAACTATATGATATTTTCCGTCCATTATAATACCTTCAGAATTAGAGAAGTGAGTTAGACCAGTTGAATTCAGTTGTACGTCTTGCTTCAGGTAAATCATGCGGATATGCTTCATCCATACGCACTAAGAAAGAATAACCTGCATTTTCAAGTTCAGTTGCATGCGCTGTAATATCAAGCAACCAGTTAGGATATATCCATAAATTCTGACCGTAATGACGTGCCCAGAATTGTTCCCTCATAGGACTTTGGAAAGCTTCATTCGCTTTTAGTCCACTAAGACCATGTCTTGCAATTCCCATCGCCCAACATCCGCCTATCACAATTCCAAGTGGTAAAACTGATTGTGATGGTAAAGCTAGGAAGTCTTCTCCGGTTAATTCAGGGCTAACGATTGCAGCTTCAAATCCAAGTTCCTTAAACATCATAATACTTGCTGCGTTTGATATATTACAGAATGGACCGGCAATAAGCTTAACTTTTAAGTCTTTGAATAAATCAACCTGCCAAGGCGCATTAAGTACGAACATATACGCGCCCTTACGAACAGCTTCTATAACTAAACGTTGATATTGCTTTTCTTCGTTCGGCCAGATTACAGGCGGTAACCACCATGAAATTCTTGAGATAACTGTTTTTGAAATGTTGCGCAATGTTCCCATGCTCAACCATAAAGCTTTAACTGATGAACGTGCCGCCCTAGTTTCTTTGCCTTGTGGAAGTGATGAACGAAGATGAATATTTAATTGCTTTTTATGGCGTGGTACGCGTGGAATATCTAATTCAAATTCCACACTTCGTGAGCCCATTTCTCCAAGACCTCTGCATTTGTCAAGTTTGTGTTGCCATTCACGCAAAAGCATTTGCAAGCCGGCTTCACGTCTGTCAATCAAGAAAACAGGAGTTCCCGGTTTTGGCATTCTTTTATAATTAACCTTTAAAGGAAAGGTTCCGGCTTTAGGAACTTTACGAGTTACTGATAAAGTTGTATGCCAAGATTCATCCTCATATCCAACTCTTAGGTAATCTTGCGGAGCTAGTTCCATTCTTGGTTTGATAAATGGAAGAGGTTGAGTTTTTTGCTTTTTCTCAGGTGGTGTGAACTGTACGTGCCCAATCATCATACCTGATGATAACTGTTCGTTTACAGATGTAATAACTTTATTTTTTTGTGGTAAGAAACCGGCATGCGTGCGTGGTCTACCAAGTGCCATATCCAATAGTTCGGAAGCATCTTTTCTTACTTTTGCATCTTCGCCATTATCACGTAGCATTTTGTAGGCTGTCACAGCATGATAAACATAATGACTACCTTTTTTTCTTCCCTCAATTTTCCAACAAGAAAGATTTGGCACATCAAGTAAAGTACGTGAAAGCACATCTAAAGATAAATCCATGCTTGAGAAGTAACGCCCTTTACGCTTGCCTTGATTATAAACACGTCGGCATGGTTGAACGCAGCGTCCACGAAGACCACTCTTTCCACCCATGTAGCTTGACCAGTAACAACGACCGGAAACGCAGAAGCATAAAGCACCATGAACAAAAAGTTCTAAATCTAAGCCTTCAGGGCAGTTTTCGCCAACTTCTTTTATTTCATCAATTGTAATTTCACGCGGAAGGATTACACGGCTGGCACCCATTCGTTTAGCAATTTCTAAACCTTGTGGATGAGTAACGTTTGATAAAGTTGATAAGTGCATTTCGCCGCTAAAACCGGCTTGCCTTGCAATTTCAATCATACCTATATCTTGAACAATAAGAGCGTGCGGTTTTACATCGCGTTCTAGGCGAGTAACTAGTCGAGAAGCTGCATGTATATCATTAGGTTTGAGAAGAGAGTTGAATGCAATATAGAGTTTTCGCCCTTCACTAGTCGCCAACTCGTTCATTTTAGCAAGTTCTGAGGTGCTAAAGTTTTCAGCGTTCATACGGGCAGAAAAGTGTTTCAATCCTACATAAGCCGCATCTGCGCCCGCTGCCATCGCTGCTAAAAATGCCGGCAAATCACCTGCCGGTGCCAAAATTTCTGGTTTTTTAATTATATCCATATTTAGAATTCTTTCTACTTAAATTATTTTGAAGCAATACTAGTCTATTTATCAATCTTTATCAAGACAATTAAATATGACATAAAAAATATATTAATTACAAAGTATACCATCTAAAAAAACAAGTAGTTACTTTATAACACAGAGTATTTTAGTTAGATTTATAAAACAAATTAATGTTTTTTTTAATTCAAAACTTGACAAAAGCCATAAAATTAATTACATTTATCCTAATCAGCCTTCTAGGCTATAACTTACATTATAAAAATGAGCTGTGGCATGCAGGAAAATAATAATATTATCAGAGAATTATCGAATCCAGATATTACCAATAAATACATCACTGAAGCGATTTTAATCACTTCATCTGATAAGTATTTTACTATTCTCGAAGCAAACCAGCCATACTTTGATTTAACCGGTTACTCAAGAGAAGAGATTTGGGATATCTATCAGAATAGAAGCCTCTCTACTATTCACCCAGATGACTTCATCACTGCTCTGCTTTCATTGCAAGAACAGCTAATGGACGACCCTAGCGGTGTGTTCAGTATTGATACTCGCCTTGTGCACAAAGAAGATAATTATCACAGTATTCACCTAAGTGGAAGATCCTTTACGAATGAAAATGGTGAACTTTGCTACTTTATGCTAATGGCAGATACTACCGAACAAGCAAATATCCTCAATAGATTCGTTCGTGAAAAAAGCTTTAACGATTTAATTGACTCACTCACCGATGACTCCTTCTTCGATTACGACGTAACTCTTCGCGAAATTAGATTTTCAAAACACTTTGCTAAAAAATTTGAAATTGAAGAAGTTACCCAAAATTTCCCTGAATCCCTGCTAGAAGCCGGTGTATTCAAATCAAACTTTGTTGATTACGATAAGTTCTATCAAAACAGAAAACAAGATGTTCACAAGGACAGAGTTACACTCAGTAGTCCTGAAGGTAATGAATTCGTTTTTGACCTATTCTATAAAGTTGAATTCGATTCTGACTTCAACCCAACAAGAATTTTTGGTAAAATGAACGATGTTACCTATCAGAATGAACAATTAGGTAAACTTATTGAAAAAGCTGAGAAAGATCAGCTCACCGGTCTTTACAATAAAGCAACAACTGAATTTCTTATCACCGATGCCTTGCAAAGTTGCGATAGTGGTTCAAAATATGCCCTTATGATTGTTGACGTTGACAACTTTAAAAGCGTTAACGATATCTTAGGTCACTTATTTGGTGATATTGTTCTTGTGCAGCTTTCTGATCACTTGAAAAATCTCTTTAGAGCTGATGACGTTCTTGGTAGAATAGGTGGCGATGAATTTTTCGTATTCCTGCGTAATTATTCATCATTAGATCTTATTACAACTAAAGCACAGAAAATTTGTCAGCACTTTAACAAAACTTATGTTGAGAATGATAACTCCGTTGCTATCTCCGCAAGTATAGGTATTGCACTTGCGCCTGAACACGGTGGCGACTTTGAAACTCTCTATAAAAATGCGGATTTAGCTCTTTACTCATCAAAAGAAAAAGGTAAAAACCAGTTTACAATATACGCTAACCAACAAAAAGCTTCATATAAAAGTACAAGAACTGAAATTTCACCTGAACTTACAATGAGAAAAAGCTTTAAAGAAAACCGTATTGAATACATTTTTAAAGTTCTTTTTGAAGCAGAAGATCAGTCAAATGCAGTTCATCGTGCCCTGCAACTTATAACAGATCACTTTAGTTTCTCACGTAGCTACATGTGTGAAGTTGACCCAAGTGGAGAGTCAGTTTCTAATATCTTTGAATATACTACAGAAGAAATGGAAAATGACGGTGAAGCATTTAGAAATGTTCCGATTTCTTTAATACAAACAATAATTTACGACCTTAATGAATATGGGATGTTCGATCTCAGTAATGGTGAAAAACTTACCGATTTTGAAGCTCAGTACGTAGAAGATAAAGAATTACAAACACTTCTTATTTTTGCTGTACTTGATAAAGATCACCTCATTGGTTATATTGGCTTTGATTCTGTTCGTCAGGTATCTCTCACGCCTGAAGAAATGGAGATTCTAACTACCATTTCTAATATTCTTTCCACTTTCTATATTAAAGAAAGAGCTCTTGCGCAAATAAAAACTCAAGAAATACTCCTTTCTGAAGTGCTTGAAAACTCTAAAACGATTACATACGTGGTTGATTCTCAAAACTACGAAATTCTTTACGAGGCTGACGCTATTATTAATCACATCGGAAAGAAAAGTTTAGGAAAAAAATGCTATGAATCCTATAGAAATCGTACTGAACCATGCGAAAACTGCGTTCTACTTGAAGTTAGCGACGACAATCCTAAGTATTTAAAACCAAGACTCGCTGAGATTAACGGCAAAGATTATTCTTTATCAGCATCCCTTATGCCTTGGGCAAAAAATAAAGCTGCATGCGTGATAAACCTATCTGAAGTTCAAGAATCGTCAGGCTTGGTTCGCATACAGTAGTGCCTCATTAATACTTGATAAAATTTATCTCGTTATATTTTTATGATTTTAGCAGATTGAATAAATTAATTTTCTCAATCTGCTTTTTTTTGCTATCAAACACCCTCTACCTGACACACTATTTACAGATTTTTATTTTAACCTGCTGACACTTTTACAGTTTTGAACAATCATAAAAACAATATTTTTTTCTATCTTTCAATTTCATTTCTTGACATTTCACTGTCAAATGATTAAGTTGTAAATGTTAATTTTATATACAATCAAATAGTAATGAACTTACAAGGAGTTTAATATGGCTAACCAAATAACTGACGCAAATTTTGACACTCTCGTTCTTAAAGAAGAAGGCGCTGTACTTATTGATTTCTGGGCACCATGGTGTGGACCATGTAGAGCTATTTCTCCAATTATTGATGAATTAAGCGAAGAATATGAAGGTAAAGTAAAAATCTATAAAATGAATGTAGATGAAAATACAAATACACCTGCTAAATACGCTATCAGAGCAATTCCAACAATCATGGTTTTCAAAAATGGCGAATTAGTTGAACAACTCGTTGGTGGTGTTGGTAAAGACCAATTACAAACAGTTCTAAATAAGGCAATAGCATAATGAATGCAACAATTTACGATTCAATTGTAATAGGGAGCGGACCGGCAGGAATAACTGCTGCTTTGTACCTTGTGCGTGCAGGAATGAATATCGCACTTGTTGAAAAAGGTGCAAGTGGCGGTCAAGTTCTACTTACAGCTGAAATTGAAAACTATCCTGGTTTTCCTCGTGGAGTGAAGGGTTGGGAAATGGCTGACTTATTCGATGCGCATATGCAACAATATATGTTCCGTCGCATTCAAAGCAATGTTGATAGCATCGAACTAAGCGAAGAACATGGCGGTATTCACACTGTTCATACAGCTCGTGGTCCACTTTTGGCTAAAACAGTCATAGTTGCAACAGGTGCATCTTATAAGCATCTTGGTATTCCATCAGAGATTGAATTCCAAGGTAAAGGTGTTTCTTACTGTGCTGTTTGTGACGGAAACTTCTATAAAGGTTTAGATGTTGCTGTTATTGGTGGTGGAAACTCTGCTTTAGAAGAAGCTTTGTATCTTTCTCGTATCGTAAAACACGTATATATCGTGCATAGACGTAACGAGTTTCGTGGTGCAAAAGTTTATCAAGATAAACTTAGAAGAGCAGAAAATATCACTATCGTAACACCATCAGTTCTTGAAGAAATCAAAGGAACTAACCTTGTAGAAGAAATTGTAGTTAAAAATTTAGAAACTCAAGAACTTTCTACAATTCCTGTTGCCGGTGTGTTTGTTTTTGTTGGTACAAAGCCATCTAGCGAGTTTATTCCATCACAAGTAACTATGGATGAAGCAGGCTTCATTATCACAGATACCGAAATGACAACAAATATTCCAGGTTTCTACGCTGCAGGTGATATAAGACATAAACATTGTCGCCAAGTAACAACTGCTGTAGGCGATGGCGCAACTGCTGCAACCGCAGCAATAAGCTATTTGGAGCAACTGAATGCTTAAACTACCTTTCCGAGTAGTCGGAAGTATTTTTCTTGTTATGAACCTAACTGCTTGCGGACTCATTGATAGCTACTATTTGCCGCCATCAGAAGATACTGCAAGTGAAATTTTTGAAGCTGCAAATTCAGCAATGCAAGAAAAAAAATACAATCATGCAGAACAACTTTATATGAAGTTACAAGCTGATTACCCTTTTTCTCCTTACGCATTTGAAGCTGAGCTAAACTTAGGTGACTCACTCTTCTTACAAGAGAAATACCTTGAAGCGGCAGATGCTTACAAAGCGTTTGAAGAGTTACACCCTCGTAACGATGCTATTCCTTATGTGCTTTACCAAATTGGTATGTCACTAAAAAATACTAATACCTCTGTCGACAGAACCGCAGCTGATGCCGTAGAAGCAATTCAGTATTTTACAAGACTTATGGCAACTTACCCTTCAAGCATCTATGCGCAACAAGCTCCGGCTGAAATTATTGCATGCAAAACAATTCTTGCAGAACGTGAAATCTATATAGCTGATGTTTTTTGGAATATGGGTAATAGTGGCGCTGCATACAAACGTTATATGTATGTTTACGAAACATTCCCTGAACTTCCTGAAATTCAGGCGTATTCTGAAACTCAAGCAAAGGCTTCTTTCCTAAAATATACAGAAGACTTATCTGAAGAAGAAAGACGAGCTATTCACGGTTCATGGCATGATTACTTCAAGTGGCTATAGAATCAACTAATTGATTATATTCAATATTTAATATAAAAGGATAAATTATGGATAATTCACAACAAAGAACCGTCGGACTTTCACGTGCCGGCGTATTTATGCAACAAGTTTACTCTTGGATGTTTATTGGTTTACTTTTCACTGCAGTTGTAGCGTACTTTTTCTCATCAGTACCTGCTTTACTTAGCATTGTATTAAATCCAATAGTGATGATTGTGCTTTTTCTTTCAACCCTAGGCTTAGTATACTTCTTAACTTCACGCATTCACACTCTTTCTGCAACAAGTGCAAGCGGATTTTTCATGCTTTATGCAGGACTAAATGGCGCTGCTCTTTCACCAATTTTGCTTGTTTATACTTCAAGCTCAATTTTCGTTACATTTGCAATTACTTCTGTAATGTTCGGCTCTTTAGCACTTTACGGAATGGTTACTAAACGTGATTTATCTGCAATGGGTTCATTCATGTTTATGGGTCTTATCGGTATTATTATTGCTTCCCTCGTAAACTTCTTCTTACAAAGCAGCGCAATGCAATTTGTAATCAACGTTTTAGGTGTTATTATTTTTGCCGGACTTACCGCTTATGATAACCAAAAAATCCGTGAAATGGGTGAATCAGCTCCTCTTGATGACAGCCTAGCAATTCGCCGTGGCTCAGTTTTAGGTGCTTTAACACTCTATCTTGACTTCCTCAACTTATTCCTCTTCCTTCTTCGCCTTTTCGGTGCAAGCAGAGACTAATTGTTGATTTAACTTAAATTCTAAAGGTCAGGGCTTATTGCTCTGACCTTTTTTACACCCTAATTATATAAAGTCTCAATAGATAATTTATAACTTACTTTGTAATTAATTTTATGTTGATTTATACGAAAAATTGTTATAGAAACGTACTAAGTAAAAATTGTGAGGTCACTATGAAAAATACTTTGTTACTCATACTAGATGGATTCGGAATTGCTCCAAACACTCCTAGTAACGCGATATATCAAGCAAAAGCTCCTACATTACAAAAGCTTCTTGCTCTTCCGGAAATGGTAGAAATTGATGCTTCCGGCCGTGCAGTTGGTCTTCCAACCGGATTTATCGGAAACTCAGAAGTAGGTCATTTAAATATTGGTGCTGGTACAATTGTTTATCAAGATATGACAAAAATTGACCTTGCAATTGAAGAAGGTACTTTCTTTGAAAATGAAGTAATTACAGAACTTTTAGCATCTGCAAAAGAAAAAAATGGAAGAGTTCACTTCCTTGGTTTACTTTCAGATGGTGGTGTGCATAGCCATATAAATCATCTTCACGCTCTACTTCAATTTGCACAAAAAAAAGAAGTACCTGCTTTTGTACATGCTTTTCTTGATGGGCGCGATACACCTCCATCATCAGGTAAAAATTACGTTGAAAAACTTCTTCCAATGCTTGAAGAAACTAATGGTAAACTTGCAAGCTTGTGCGGTAGATTCTACGCTATGGATAGAGATAACCGCTGGGAAAGAGTAAAAGAAGCTTACGACTTACTTACAAGCGGAAATGGTATAAAAATTTCTGACCCTATCCAAACTCTAGAAGAATCATATAAATTTGACGAATTTGATGAATTTGTAAAACCTCGTATCCTTGATCAAGACGGAATTATAAAGGATAACGACGTTGTTTTCTTCTTCAACTTTAGAGCTGATAGAGCAAGAGAACTTGGCTTTGCTCTTAGCAGTGAACACTTTGACGGTTTTGAACGTGCAAAATTCCCTAAACTTGCCGGTATTGCGGGTATGACTCTTTACGAATCAAAACTAAGTCTAAAAGTAGCATTTCCTAAACAAAATCTCAAAAATACAATTGGCGAAAGACTCTCAGACAGAGGAATAAAACAATTGCGTATTGCAGAAACTGAAAAATATGCGCATGTTACATACTTCTTCAACGGTGGAAGAGAAGAACCATTCCCAAATGAAGACCGTGTGCTTATACCTTCACCTAAAGAAGTTGCAACTTATGATTTAAAACCTGAAATGTCCGCTAATGATGTAACAACTCAATTGATTGAAGCAATAAAAGACGATAAATATCAATTTATTGTGTGTAATCTTGCGAATCCTGATATGGTAGGTCATACAGGAATTATGCCTGCTGCAATCAGTGCTATTGAATTTGTAAATGAATGTGTTGATAGAATTTTAGCTGTAATTGCTGAAAAAGATTGGAAAATAATCATTACTTCAGACCATGGCAATGCAGAGTGCATGATGGATGAAAATGGTAATCCACAAACAGCTCATACACTAAATAAAACTCCACTTATTGTAATTGAAGGTGCAAGCCCTGTTGCAATTGATAGAAATGAGCACACAAAACTTGCTGATATTGCAAAATTAATCTAATAACATATTATAATATTAGAAAAATTTATAATAAAGTTTTAATAAAAAGTCCAATTTTTATAATTGGACTTTTTTTTTATTTTTTTATAAGCTACTTTCACAGTCATTTTTTAAAAGGTTACGTGAAAAATATGAAGGCTAATTTAATTATACAAATGCATAGAATAGGAGATTTAATTCTAACCTTTCCACTTGTAAAAAAAATGCTTGAACTTGAAGCAACTAGACCTCTATTTATAGTTGCTGAAAAAAATTTCTATCTGCCACTCAAGAGGTTAGCACCTCAAGCAATTTTTATACCCCCTACATCAAGAATTTTGCTTGAAACAGAATTTAATCATATAATTAATCTCAGCCACAGAAAAGAAAGTTATGAACTTATAGAAAAATTAAAATCTGAAAAAATAACTGGCTATTATAAAAAAAATAATGCCTTACATATCAATGGTTTCTGGCAACTCTATCGCGCATCTTTAACGCATAATTCCAGACATAATCTTTTCCATTGGGCAGATCTAAATGCTTTGGATATTCTAAATTATAATCATGTCAATTCAATGACTTATACTGCTAAGTCAACAATAAATAATGATAAAAAAATAGGTCTTTTTATTGGAGCAAGCGAAGCAAGTAAGCGCCCTGATCCTCTATTTTTTGCAAAGCTTGCAGAATCATTATTAAAGTTAGGATATAAACCATTTTTCTTAGGCGGTGCAGCAGAAGAAAAATTAGGCGAAGAAGCAAATAAAATTTTGCAAATTCCGGCACTCAATTTAGTAAATAAATTTACACTTGAAGAACTTGTAAAATTTATGCAAACACTTGATTTATTAGTTACTCCTGACACTGGACCTATGCATATAGCAGCTGCGTTTGGTGTGCCAACACTAAATCTTTCACTTGGAAATGTTGCTCCGAATGAGACTTCGGTTTCAAATCAAAATCATTATATTTTGCAGGCAAATCTTTCATGCAGGTCTTGTTGGGCTTGCCGTAGAAATTACGAGTGTAAAGATAAATTTGCTCCAAAAGAAATTTCTAAAGTCATACACTCCATACTATCTGATAATACAGATTTAAATTTTATTAAAGATCTATCACTTTTTGAAACTGCTCGTACGGAAAACTTGCATACTTTAATTCCAATTTACTCAACAAGAGATGAACTAAAAAGTCACTTAGATAACTTTTGGCAAGAATATTTTTTCAGAATTTCTCCATTAGATTTTCCGCATGAAAAGAAGGGAGTCCACTATTTAAAAAATTATACATCTAATATTGTTCCGCTTTTTCTGAATGCGCATCTAAATCTGTTTAAAGGTGTACATACTTCATTTAAAAAAAATGAGATACTAGCGCCAGATTTTTGGAATAAATTCCCGCCTCTTATGCAAAGTATCTCAAGTTTTATACAACTTTTTCTTGAAAATAATCTTTATAGTAAAGAAAGTTATGCTCAAGCTTTTAGTTTTCTTGAAGAAATCAACAAATAATTTATTGATTATTATATAAATAATTCAGTTGATGTTGTAAGTAAACTTTTTCTAAAATTTGACTTATATTTCCTGTCGCAATTTTCAAAAATGACTTTAATTCCGGTGTTATATTACTTTTAGATCTAGAAGCTAAACAAACTGCTCCAAAAGTAGTTTTTTCAAATTGTAAAGGTAAGCAAATAGCTGATTTAAAATCCGGAATGCCGGCAATTTTTCCATAAATTAAACTTGATGCACGATTTACACCATCATTATAAATAGCTTCCTCATTTCTTAAAACCCATCCTAACATACCTGATTGTAAAGAAATTTCTTGAGAGTTATTATCTTTGAGAATAAGAGGTACATTTTCGCACTCAACTAAATAAGTGCTTGATTCTTCAGGTCGAGAAGCAAAAGAAACATACTCAAACCCTGACGCTTCAGACAATATTTTAAGGCTTGAATGAAGATACTCAGGCCATGTTGTATACTTTTCACGCAGTACGTTAAAACCTTCTAGTGCATAAAAATATGTTGATAGCTGTAATGACAAAGTAGTAAGAGCTGTAATGTTTTGTATTTGAGGAATCAATCGAGCAAATAAAGCTAGAAGTGTTTGATCTTCTTCTCTAAACACATCTTTTTCTAAACTATCTATAACTAATACACCCTTATTTGCCACTAAAGTTGCATAAAATGTTTGAACATCAGGTTTTACAGGACCATAATAATTTAAATTATTTTGTTGAATATCAGTATGTTCAATAAGTAAAGGCGCTGAGTTTCGCATAACAAAACCAACATAACCTTGCCCTTCTTCAATACAGATATTTTCTAAAGTTTCAGTATTTGGACACCAAGATGCAACTAGTCGAAGTTGTTCTCTATTTTCATGATCAGGTAAAAAAAGTGCCGCCGCATGAGCATCAAATACATTTCCAATAATTGCAAGTAAAGTTTGGTATGGGTGAAAATCTTTCATATTTATTCCTAATTAAGTCTATCCGTTTAAATAAGTACTTTTTATTATAACGGTTTGCGTATATTTTTATAAGTCGCTTGTTATTCGGCAAATTATCAATATTTTGTATATTTTGCAAGCCTTAATAAGGTTATTTTTTTTGAAATTTTCCTATTCTAATGATTTAACATACTAAAATTTCAATTTTATTTTTTTTACTTTTTTTTTAAATTTACATATTCTATATATTGCAAATTTTTTTAAATTATTGTACAATTTTTTTAACGAAATTTATAAGGAGAAAGGTATGTTAGAAGCAAAAAAATGTTTTCTTAAAGCCGAGTACCCTTGGAGAAATGAAACAGCTTTTTCAGATATAATAAATCTTCATAATCTACACGAACTTAAATCTTTTCTTGATGTAGTACATATTCGTTCATGCCTTATAAAGTCATATAACGAATTAATAGAAAATTATCCGCTTGTTGACACCCGCTCTCTTCTACCCTCTTTCGACTCCGATCCTTTTGAATATAGCGAGTTAGATGGCTTTTCTATGCTTGCGCTAGATAGGGAGTTGCATAGTTTTAATGAATTATTTCAATATGATCCCCTTTTTCCTGTTGCAGATGTTATAACAAATGCTGATGGCCCTTGTTGCCCTCTTGAAAATCATGTTTTTAATATAAATACTTCAACATTTCTTTCGCGTTTGCCTAAAAAGTTTCATGATGCTTATAAAAAATCTGCAAATCTAGACATTACTCAACTAGATTATTACCCTAGAATTCTTCCACTTTTACTTGAAATGGATAGAGCTCACGTAATGTCAAAAACTAAACTTGGTTATTTTCAGCTAGAAGGAATTTTTGCTTCTTTCCCCTCAGATCTTGATGGTGAACTTAAAAGATACGGCTTAAGAATTGGAAAATTTCAAACCGGAAATTCTTCTCTTTATTTACGTAATAGGCTGTTTACTTTACAGTTTTTAATGGAACTTTATGGATTTCCAATTGCTTCTGAAAGACGAACTTCTTCAGCTCTATTTGCACGTAGACTTCATAAGTCAGGTGAAAAATTCCTTATCAGAGTTCTTGGGCAGTCCGATAGAACAATCACAACTATATGGAATAATTCACAACATACAAAATATCCTATGGTTGAAAAAATCGCCCTTGTTAAAATCGAAGACGCTGACTCTATCGCCACACTCAATGAACTAAACGCTTTTATTGACCCAGAAAATCATGTAGCAATTGCTCGTGTAACATATCAACAACACTCATATTCTGCTACAAACGTAAGGCAGGATAGAGCAATTTCTGTTCAGTCTCAATCAATTATTCACCCTGATTCAGGTATGAACATAACCAACATTAATTTTTTACGTGATACCGCATCACTTGTCTTATCATTGAACGATATTTCAAAGGGTGAGTATTCTGGTAAAACCGTTTATAAAAAGACTGAAATAATTGAAGGTTCTGATACTGAAGAAAAAAGATTAAAAATCTTCTACGCTTGGCTTTTAAAGCATCAAAGACGTATTATAGGTTATGCTGATGAAACATACTCAAACTTCAATAAACTCTTTGAAAATTACTTTGAAACTATTCAATTTATTGATAATTCTAGCAATCTTTATTCATTAAAGACAGAGTTAAATTCGCGCTTTCACTATATCCAACAAGCAAGGAAACTCAAGGACTTAGAAGAAATTACAACAAGGCAATATAAAAATACTACCCTCTCTTATGAAGCTATGCTCAATGAAGCTGTTACTATAATGAGAGAGTATAAGTTTGAACTCTTCTACTATTTTGAAGACCTTGTTTCTGCTGCGATTAAGCTTACAGAATTAATTCTGAACGATAGATATATTCAACGTACCTATATCGAAAAAAGAGAAAATTTACTTACGCCTCGTGGCCTAGAAATTAAGAAAAAATATAGAGCTTTAGTTCAACTTCATGACGAATTTAAAGCAATACAAAAAACACATAAGATTGATTAATATGCACGCATTTTACCTAGAACCCAATAAATGGGACTGTTTTACCCTTGAAGATACAGAATTTAAACACGCAATTCAGGTGCTTAGATTAAAACTCAACGATAACTTCTACCTTTTTAATGGTGAAGGAAAGAAAGCTCTTTGCACAATTACTGAAATCAAAAAAAAATCTTTATCCTTTGAAATCATTGAAGAAGAAACTCACGAAGAGCCTAAAAATAAAGTTATTCTTGCAGCTGCTTGGACTAAAGCCGCAAGACGTGGCTTCCTCTTAGAAAAAGTTGTTGAGCTAGAAGCCTCGGAACTTTGGATGTGGTATTCGGACTACAGCCAATTCCCTCTTCCGGATATTAATTCTGCTACTGTAGAAAGCTGGAAATCTCAGCTTATTGCTGGAATAAAGCAGTGTCATAATCCATTTTTGCCAAAACTAAGACTTTTTTCATCACAAAAACTGATGATAGAAGAAGCAAAAAAACATCAACATTTGCAAGTTCTTACTACTGACCCTGCACCAAAAATCTACAATTATACAACCGAAAATTTAAATCCGGATGGCACTACAGTTCTCACAATTGGACCGGAAGGTGGATTTTCTCCTAAAGAAATTGAAATTTTTGATAACAATAACGCAAAGTTTTATACTATGGGCGACAGAATTTTACGCTATGAAACAGCTGCAATCCTTGCTCTTGGGTTACATTTTTGGTATAAAACAGGCTCAAAGTCTTAATTTAGAGCTGTAAATATGATAAATAGTCTTTTATTTCAATCACCTTTAGCAGAAAAAATGCGTCCTCATAAGCAAGAAAATTATATAGGACAGACTCATCTAAAAGAGAAAATTTCTGCTCTTATTAATGCTAGAAGGTTGCCTTCATTACTGCTTTTCGGACCTCCGGGGTGTGGAAAATCTAGCTTAGCACTTTTACTTGCTAAAAGTCATAATTTACCATTTGTACGCATTTCTGCCCCTGAAGCAGGTTTGGCACAATTAAGAAAGAGTTTGAAAGACGGGCAATGCCTTATTCTTGATGAATTGCATCGCTTTTCAAAAGCACAACAAGACTTTTTTCTACCTATCTTAGAAGCCGGAAACATCACGCTAATTGCTACAACAACTGAAAATCCTTCATTTTGTATTACTAAGCAGTTACTTTCAAGACTTCATCTTTTAAAACTCAATCCTCTAGAAGATGATGAATTAATTGTTCTTGCAAAGAAAACCTTGCAAGAAATCAGTGCTGAACTTTCTGAAGAAGTAATAGAAATGCTTGTGCATTTTTCTTATGGTGATGCTCGTACACTTTTAAATCTTCTCGAGTTTGCTAATGAACTTCCTCTTGAAAATCGAAGTCTTGAAGATGTAAGAAAAGCACTGCCTGAAATTGTAGCAAAGCATGATAAAAAGGGCGATAGTCATTATGAAAGAATTTCAGCTCTTATAAAGTCAATTCGTGGTTCAGATCCTGATGCGGCTCTTTATTACCTTGCTACTCTCATAGAGGGCGGTGAGGACCCTAGATTCATCTGTAGACGCTTGATTTTATCAGCTTCTGAAGATGTAGGTCTTGCAGATCCGCATGCACTTCCACTAGCTGTTTCTTGTCAGCAAGCAGTTGAATTTGTTGGAATGCCTGAGGGTTTTATTCCTCTTTCTGAAACAGTAGTATATCTTGCTCTTGCACCTAAAAGCAATACAACATATGCAGCTTATAAGAGAGCTGCTCAAGAAATCAAAGAATTTGGAATTCAACCGGTTCCAATACACCTAAGAAATCCTGTAACACGCTTGCAAAAAGATTGGGGCTATGGTAAGGAGTATAAATATCCACATAACTATCCAAATGCTTACGTTAAGCAAGATTATCTTCCAGATACCCTAAAACATAGAACTTTCTATTACCCTAAACAAGAGGGTAAAGAAGAGGAATTAAACGCCTTGCATAAAGAAAAAATAGAAAAAGGTGATGAATAATTATGAATATGCCAAGTCTACCAATAAATTATAAAAGTCCTGAAAGGGAAATTTCGTCTATAATTAAAATGTTTCCTTCAATTTCATTTTACTACAAAATTTTTAAAGTTGTAAACAATGCAAATAATTTAGCAAAAGCAAACAACTACCCTGTTGAGCAATGGGTTCAAGATTCTTTATCTACTCTTCGTTGTGTTGAAGAATGCGGTGGAAAAATTGACGTTGAAGGTATGGAACACTTCACGCAAACAGAAGGACCTTGCGTTTTTGTTGCTAACCATATGAGCACCCTTGAGACTTTCGGTCTACCTATTTTTATTCAACCTTACAAAGACGTATCCTATATTGTTAAAAGCAGTCTAGCGACCTATCCTCTTTTTGGGGCTATCATGAGAAGCAGAAATCCTATTCTTTTAGACAGGGTTAACCCTAGGGAAGACTTTGCAAAATCTATGTCCGAAGGTACTGAAATGCTTGCAAATGGACGCTCGCTCATAATCTTCCCACAAGGAACAAGAAAAAAAGTATTTGATGAGCAGGACTTCAACTCTTTAGGTGCTAAAATTGCTAAAAAAGCAAATGTTCCACTCGTTCCAATCGCCATAAAAACGGACTTCTGGGATACAGGATCATTAATAAAAGATTTCGGTATAATTGCGCCAAAAAATACTGTCTACTTTCACTTTGGTGAAGCTATGCAAATTACAGGCAACGGGAAAGCTGAACATGCGGCTTGTGTTGAGTTTATAAAAAATAAACTCGATAGTTGGAAATAGTTTTCCATTATTATCTCGATGCTATAGTCAAATTCAAAGATTTTGTGGAATTTTCAACTAAAAAGGATTTTTTAAAAGGTACAGTATATTAAAAACATACATAAACCGTGTAAAAATCATCTTTTGGGCAGACTATAAAAAATCAAAAACGCAAAAGAATGAATTTGACGACACTATCTAGAACTAACAAACAAGAGAACCTCTGTCACTAATCATAATGACAGAGGTTCTTATTTTAAATCTAACTAATTATACAAAGAGAA
>CAYJEN010000006.1:0-55669 GCA_964369185.1 uncultured Desulfovibrionaceae bacterium | reverse complement strand
GATGGAATATTTAAAGCAGTTCTATACTTAGCAACGGTTCTACGTGCCATATCAATTCCAAGATCATTTTTGAGAATTTCACAAAGACGCTCATCAGATAATGGTGACTTTGGATTCTCTTCTGAAATATATTTTTTTATTGCAACCTTAACCGCTTCAGATCCAACCTCATTACCATTTTCAAGCGAAAGTGCTGAGTTAAAAAAGAATTTAATTTCATAAGTACCGTGTGGAGTTGCTACATATTTATTGCTTGTGATACGAGATATTGTAGATTCATGCATACTAATATCTTCTGCAACCGTCTTTAATATAAGTGGTTTTAACTTAGTAACACCTTCTAAGAAAAATTCTTCTTGATATTTAATAATTGACTCAATAACTTTATACAAAGTTTTTTGTCTTTGATGTATTGCTTTTATAAGCCAAGTTGCAGCTTTTTGTTTTTCAGAGAAAAATTCTTTTTGCTCTTGTGGGATTGCATTTGTTGGAAGTTGTGAATACATCTCGCTTAATTGAAGCTGTGGAATTCCATCATCATTTAGGACAATTACAAATTCATCTTCAATTTTATAAACATATGCATCCGGCGAAACGTATGTATGGTTAGAATCACCGTAACTAGCTCCCGGCATTGGTTCAAGCGATTTAATTATTTGAATATATTCAAAAAGAACTTCTTCATCTATCTTGAATTTCTTCATAAGAGGCTTATATCTTTTAGCTTCTAAGTCTTCAAGATGTATAGTAATAAGATCAACTAGAATAGGATCACGATCATATTTTAAATTTTTAATTTGAATCAGCAATGACTCTTGAACTGAGCGTGCCGCAACTCCAACCGGATCAAACTTTTGAATTTGATCTAGGATTTTCTCGGCTTGTTCAGGACTACAATTTGCATCAGTACATATTTCTTCAATATCAGCAGCTAAAAAGCCTCTATCGTCAATATTTCCTATAATCATTTCACCGATTAGAACTTCATCATCAGTAAAGTTTGCAAGATGCAATTGCCACATTAGGTGTGACTCTAGTGAAGTTTTTGTTGCATATCGAGCTTCAAATGAAGTCATTTCTTCAGGAAGTTCACTTTCTCTATGCGTGCTAAGTTTTGGAGTACTAGCCAAGTCGCCGAGGTAATCTTCCCAGTCTGCAGTACTAGCAACTTCAGTATCATAGACATTTTCTTCAACTTTATCATTTGAAGCATGTTCAATTTGAGTATTATGTTCTTCAACGTATTCTTCAAGAAAAGGATTTTCGAGCAATTCATTAGAAATCGTATCAACCAGCTCTAAGCGTGAGAGCTGTAAAAGATTGATGGCTTGTTGCAACTGTTGTGTCATAACAAGTTGCTGTGATAATTTCAGTTGTTGTCTTAATTCTAACGCCATAAATTCATCTCATAATTATGCTTAATATTAGGTTGATTACTCTGAAGACTTTAAACTATAACCGAATTTTCAAAAATATTCTGAATCTCACTTACGAAAAATATACAGTATATTTAAGTAGTTTTTCTAAACTTAAAAAGCCAGAAATTTTCTCTCAAGGGCAGTATCTAGACTTTCTCTTGAAAAGACTTAGTTATTTTGGCATACTTTTTGAAAAGAAGCAAGACTAAATTTAATTTTCTCTGAAATTGAAATTTTTCAATTACAAAACGCAATTTATCAAATACACTAAATTAATCTTGACTTGCTTTGTTATATTTGATAAACAAATTCAAGTTGAAACAGACTACACCAGTTGCGTAAGCACATAATTCCTCTTTCAACAGACTAATATTTCATTACAACATTTTCATAAATGATTTGTAAAAATATTAGCAAAGCCAATAGCATTACTAACACAGTTACCCAATAAAACAGTTAAGTCGTTTTTATATTAGGTTTTATTTTTTGTAAAACATAATACTCTTATCTCTTTTAATTACTTTTATAAGCAAATTAAAGTGAAGTAGAAATCTTATTTTATTGTGATTACTTATGCTAATTATTTACATTTCATTATTTTATAAGCTTTTTAAAGATTATTATTTAACTTACGCAAATTAACTTAGCGAAGTTGTTCTTTCATAAAAAAACAATCAAGCAAATAAAAACACAATTTGGCATATTTGCTAAATTATAATATTTTATAATTCTGTATTTAGCAAAAAAAGGTGAAATCGATACATATAAATACTTCTATAGAGGAGAAGATTAATGGAGAAATTCAAAGCGTCTGTTTCCGAAAATATTGGAGATATTGGCTGTGAGCATTTATCACATCTTATTCAAGAAGCATATTTTCTAAAGCAAGAAAAGGAAAGAATTGAGTTAAAACTTAAGAATTTGCATGAAAACATTATTACTTTCGCAAATTTTTCTGAAGGAAAAAAAACCGTTACACTACCATGTCAGTTAGCATTAACAGCTAAAGTTTCTATACGTGAAAATTTAAAATGGAGTCAAGAAAAACTTTCTAGACTAAAATCAATTTTAGGTGAAAGTCAATTTTCAAAATTATTTAAGACGGAATATAAACATAATTCTAAGCAAGTACTTGATAATTTTATTGACTATGCCCCTAAAAAATTTAAAGAACCTCTTCTAAATTCTTTTACTATACAAACTTCTTATTCAGTATCAATTGAAAAAATTTAATATTTTACTAATTATTACTCAGTAGCAATCTATCACAGGAAATCGTAAGGAGATTTTATGACTTTTGACCTAAATTCTGCAAATTATCAATCAGCATCAATACATCTCATTCCAACACAATCTAAAGTATTTGTGAAGCTTAGCATAGTTTTTCCACATAAAGATTCTGTCGGCTCTAGCTTAGAACTCACTCGTAGGAGTAGTGGACTTGAACAATTATGTGTTAAGTTACAAGTTATTAAAGGTTCTTATCAAAATACTTATTTCTTCCATAACTTCAATATCTCTGGAGGAGTTACAAAAGGTCATCAAAAAGCTATAGAAATATCAAGAAGTCAACTTCGTGCATTAGTTGAAGCAAATTGGTGTATTAGCCCAAAAGATCAAAGTGAAGCAGCTTTGCAAGCAAGAAAATTAAACTCTATTAAAGATATTGATGGATATATATTTCCAATTATTGTCGACTCTGAAATAAATGATAAAGGTTTTCTCAATAACAAGCTGAAATCAATTATTACTGTTGATGATCCTGACTATCCAATACTTTTAGAAAAAGGTGAAATCATAAAAGAAGCCGAATAGTTATAAAAAAAGGGATTCCAAACGGAATCCCTAATATATATTGTAAAGTCTATTATATGACAAGCATTGCATCACCATAAGAGAAAAAGCGATAATTATTCTCTACTGCATTACTATAAACATCTAAAATAGTTTCTCTTCCTGTCAATGCGGATACTAACATTAATAAAGATGACTCCGGCAAATGAAAGTTTGTTATTAATGAATCAACAATTTGAATTTTATGAGACGATTGAGGATGTATAAATATATTAGTCGAAGCCTTCATTCCTTCAACAGGTAATGGTAATCCACCAGCATTATTCCACAATTGAGCTGCACCTTCCAAAACTCTGCACGAGGTAGTACCAACAGCAATAACAGGACGATTTTCTTTCTTTGCCTCTATTACTGCTTGAACTGTTTTTGTTGAGAGTTCAAAGTATTCCGAATGCATAGGATGTTCGCGAATATCATCGGTGCGAACCGGAATAAAAGTTCCGTACCCAACATGCAAAGTAACTTCTTCCCACAAACAACCTTGATTTAGTAGTTCCTGTTTCAACTCCGGTGTAAAATGTAATCCAGCAGTTGGGGCTGCTACAGAACCTGCTTTTTCTTTGTCTGCATAGATAGTTTGATATCTTTTTTTATCTTCTTCAGAGTTTAGAACTCGCTTTATATAAGGAGGAAGTGGAAGATGACCATTTTTTTCAAATAGTTCACAGATATCACCTTCCCAAGTAAGGCGAACTCTATGCTTTCCAAACTCAAATTTTTCAAGCACTTCAACTTTTAATCCACCATCCATAATCCATTCTGAGCCAATTTTTGCTGACTTAGACGGCTTAAGAAGAACTTGAGCTTCGGCAGATGAATTATTGTTTTTGTTTGCTTCTTCTTGAAGAAAAATAGGCGGTGTAAGAAGAAGTAGCTCTCTTTTACCTTGTTGTGGGCTTAATCCAAAAAGTCTAGCTGGAACAACTTTTGAATTGTTTGCAATAAAAAGAGGTTTTTTATCATCAGGTGATGTGGGCAAATATTTTGCTATTTCATGAAAATGAGCATGAACTATTTCATTCTTTTTTCTATTGAATACCAATAATTTAGAGCAATCTCTTGTTTTTGCAGGTTCTTGTGCTATTTGATTTTCCGGAAGATGGAAATCATAGCTTTTTAAGAGTATATCTTTATTATCTATCATTTTTTTCTTCATAAAAAAGGCAGAATTTTCATCTGCCTTTTTAGTTTTATATGTTTAGTGGCAATTTATTTCAATACGAATATTTAATCTTTCTTCAATCTCAGCTATACGATCTCTTTTATGATTAAGAAGATATAAAGCAAGTTCTTTATCAGTAGAATATACATATTTAATTGATTTTTCTGCTCTCGCCTTACGTGAGATTTCTTTTAGCGCATCTTGAGCTTGCCATTCCATATTTCTACGAATACCGGTTCCCTTACAATGAGGGCATGGCTCTGTTGAAATAGAAATTGCAGAAGACCCAATACGTTGACGCACTAATTCAAGCAAACCAAAAGATGAAATATGCCCGATTTCATATCTTGCTCTGTCGGGTTTCATGCTATCTTTAAAAGCTTTTTCAACTTCTTTGATAGTGCTTTTGTCACGCAATTCAATAAAGTCTATAACAATTTGACCGCCAATATCACGCAATCTCAAATGTCTTGCAATTGCTTGTGCCGCTTCAATATTTGTTTGCAGAACCATTGCTTGGAAATTAGCTTTGTTCTGAGTTTTACCGGAGTTAATATCAATCGCCATAAGGGCTTCGGTTTGATCAAAAACTACTCTACCACCGCTTGGAAGCTGAACTTCACGTGAAGTGATTTCGTTGATTTGTTTTTGCAAAGTAAAGCGTTCAAGGAGTGACTGCCTTGGTTCTTTAAAAAGTTTAACCATATTACGCTTTTGCGGGTAAAGAAGTGTTGCCATTTCATGGATTGATTCTGCCATTTTTTCATCATCAGTCCAGATTTCTCTCACATCTTCATTTAGGTAATCACGCACAACTCTTTGAGTCAACTCAACTTCTTGATGAATAAGAGTTATAGGATTTACATTTTGCGCTCTTTGTACGACATCTATCCATAATCTTTGAAGATAGTCTAAGTCAGCTTCAAGTTCTTCAGGTGTTGCATTCGCTGCAGCTGTGCGGATAATCACGCCCATATCTTTTCCGGGATTTAGTCCGTCAAGCATAGCACGTAGGCGAGTTCGTTCTTCTGGGTCGATCACTTTACGTGACACGCCAAACTGTTCTTGTCCCGGTGTGAGCACAAGAAAGCGTCCGGCTAAAGAAATCCAAGTTGTCAAAAAAGCACCTTTACTTCCAGTAGGCTCTTTCACAATCTGAACAAGAACTTCTTGCCCCGGTTTAAGTACTTTACTAATTAATGGGAATCTATGGTTTTTTGACGGCATATGCGGATTTAAGTAGTAATCCGGATGAACTTCGTCAATTTGTAAAAATCCATTTTTTTCTGCACCAAAGTTCACAAACGCAGCTTGTAGATTCGGGTCTACATTATGAATTGTAGCTTTATAAATATTGCCGCGAATTTTTGCATGATGAGTCATTTCAACAAAATACTCAACAACAGTACCATTTTCAGTAAGAACAACTTCCACTTGTTCGTCCGGCTGAACAGATACAAACATCTTTAATTGTTCACTATGACGACTGATATCGCTTTTATTTTCTTGATAAGCGTCGTGCGTTTTATTCGCTTCTTGAGCGTCTGCTGATTTTTTACGTCTAGACTTATTTTCTTTCACAGGTGGTTGAATATATTCAACTTCTGGAATATAAGTATAAGTACTTTCTAGTGCATTTTCAGCAAAGGTTGGAAGTCTGCCTACTTTTTCAGAAAAATCTTCTCGTACTGTATTTTGCTTGCGAATTGGACGTTTGGTTTTTTGTCTCTGCTGCTGACTTGATGTTTGCTGTAGAAGAGAGTTTTCGTCCATTACAGGTTCCGGGCGTGGAGCACGGAGTTTTTGCTGATTTGGCTGCCTAAAATTTTGTGGTTTTGGTTGCACTTCTTGGACATCATCTTGATATGAATAGCTTTCTTGGTGAAGGCTTTTTCCGGTAATTGCGGCAATTACAGATGAATTATCAAAAGCAGGTTCAGAATATGGTTTTTGTCTGTGATGATTTTGCTTTTGATTTTTTTGACGCGAAGGCGCATGTGATTGATACATCTCTTGAGTATTGCCATTAGGCATCTGTTCAGAATTATATTGATTATTTTTATTCTGATTTGAAAAAGGCACACGTTTAAAAAAGTTTTTACTCAAACCTTTGTTAGGTTTTTGTCTTGGATTTTGAGAATATTGAGGTGTTCCGGCTAGTTGGGTAGGCAACAATTGAATTGGTGAGTTATCATCTTCAAAAAAAGCTGGATTATTAGAGTTATTTTCAGCACTTATAGGTGCTTTATAGTTTTCAGATTTTTCTTGAGTCGCAGGTTTACGTGAGCGAGGTCCACGACGAGTTGACTGAGTTTTAGATTTTAATTCCTCAGAATTTTCAAAATCATTTCTAATACTTTCAACAATATTTTCTGTTGTTTTTCCAGTAGAAGTTTGTTCTATAATTTTTTCTTCTTGAACTTTAGCTTTACGCCCTCTTTTTTTAGGAGCATCAGCATCAATAATAGCTTCTAAGTTTTGTTGTTCATTGGTACTTTCAACTATTGATTTTCTGCGTCCACGCGGTCTTGAAATTTTTTCTTCAAGAAGATAGTCATTTGTTTTTTCAGATTTTTTTTCATTTTCAGGCAAAACAACAGGAGCAACTTCAGCACTTTCTACTGGTTTTCTTCCACGTCTTGTTTTTTTTACTTCAGTTTCTGGTGCAGAACTTTCTACCATTTTGGGTTGACGTTTTGATTTTACAATTGTTTTTTCTTCTTGTAAATTTGCAACAGCTTCTTGCTTTAGTGGATTTTTTCGTGGTCTTCCAGGTCTTCTCGCTGGCTTATCGTTTGTATTTTGCTCTGTTTGTTTGTTTTCGTGAATTTGATTTTCTTGATTGTCGCTTGTCATATATATCCTTCATAAAAAATAGATGTAGTTTTACTACAAAATAAATTTGTTTTTGCTTTCTTAAAAATTATTTATAATTACGACTCATTAGAGAGTAATTTTGCAATCATACTGTAGAAATACAAGGTAATATCCAAAAACAGCGGAACACTTACACTTGCATTTTTTTTATTCTTCACGTATTTTATTGACAGTATTTTTTCATAGATAGTATTTTATTTAACCTAATAGAAACGGTATATTATGAACACTAAAGCTTGTGATATAAATAATGTAATTCGTAAAGAGATGAGAAATAAGCGGATGCTTTTTTATTCCAACTCTCATGAGTATGAATGTTTTTCTAAGTCTTGTCAAGTCTTAGTTTTATCGTCAAATGTATGGAATGAGGCTAAGAATATCGCTCTTTATTTACCATTTAGAGGTGAAGTAGATACGCATATTCTTATAGATTCTGCGTATAGTCAAAGTAAAAATCTTTATTTTCCACGGTGTTTACCGACTATAGAAGAGCAGTCTGCTGGAAAAATGGATTTTGTGCAAATATCAAAATCTGACTATATCACTTCTTTTGAATCAGGAAGTTATGGAATTCTTGAACCTAAAACATTAATTCCATCTATACAACTGCCTAAAAATACACTTGTTATACTTCCCTGCTTAGCTTATAATCTAGAGGGTTTTAGACTTGGCTACGGTGGTGGATACTATGACAGACTTTTAGCAAATAAAGAGTATTTATCTATGATTTTATGCTTTAGCTTTCAATATAATCCTCAAGTTATTCCACAATCTTGGGACATTCCAGTTAATTATATAGCAAATGAAAAGGAAATAATATGCTCAAATCAATCCCATTTAAATTCCCAAATGTAGATAATGTTACTTGTGCGTTCCAAGTTCGTGATTTACCAGAGTATTCTACACAAACAACTTCAAATTATATCGGAAAAAACATTTCTTTTGATGTACAAGATAATTTTGATGAAGTAGTGCAAAATCGCTCCCAAATAACTCAAACATTTAATGTAGATTCATTTTCTGATATCATGCAAGTACATGGAATCACAACTATTTATGAACCTGAGGTATCAACTCCTTCCTCTTATGCACCTTATAATGCTGATGGCATCGCAACAACTAAAAAAAGTCATGCTTTATGCATAAAAAGTGCTGATTGCCAACCTATCTTACTTACTGATATTTCAGGTAAATATATACTTGCTCTTCACGTAGGTTGGAAAGGGAATAGACAAAATTATCCTTACATTGCAGTTAAAGAATTTTGTGATTATTACAATTTAAATCCAAATTCACTTCTGGCAGTTCGAGGACCTTCTTTATCACCTAATGTATCAGAATTTATAAACTATTCAAACGAGTGGGGTGCAGATTTTAACAGATGGTATAATGAAAAAGACAAAACTGTAAATCTGTGGGAGCTAACTAAAAATCAGCTAGAAGAGGCTGGTTTACGTTCAGAAAACATTTTTTCTATCGATTTATGTACTTATTCAAACCCTCAACAATTTTATAGTTTTAGATATTCAAACTATTGCGGACGACAAGGCTCTTTTATATGGATAAATTCATAATTTAATACTATTAAATAAGAAGACCTTATCAAAAATAAGGTCTTCAATTTAAAATCATTCATTACTTCTATTTACAAGCCAATTTTGTAGTTGATTGTACTCTGCACAATATTTTAGTCCATCGAATGCTATTGGTGCGCCTTCATTTTTCCAACTTAGGACAGTTTTCCTTGCCTTCCTAAACTTGTTACATATTTGCCTTAAACTACTTAAATGCTCTGGATTAACAGAAAGTGGATGTTGCATAAATCCTCCAAATTTTAATTACTCTACTTAGATTACTATAAAACCTTACGAGACTATGACTTTTGATGTATACATAGTATTACATTCTCATTTATTATTTAATTTGCTTGGATTTATTTGATTGCGAGATAATTACATATTTATAAATAAAAAATTATCATTAGTTCTTATACGTAAAAAAATTACTCTTTATAATTTATAGACATAAATAAATATCTTATAATAGATTAAATTAATTAAATTGATTAAGAAAAAATGAGTGCCTATGACATATTAATGTTACAGGCTTTCATTTAGTTAGTTTTGAAATAGCACAAAATAGCTATGGTGTCAATTAATGTTTAGATAATCCTAAATTTATTATAATTTTCTTTAGCTAGTAAATTATTAAATCTTTCAAAAAAGTCATTAAATTTGCATTCTTTCAAGCCATAAAATTATTTATAAAAAACTCTCAACCAACTTTCAAATTTTTTCCTAGCCTACACCATAAGAAAGTAGACTTAACACAGATAATCTGATATAGAAAAATACAACAATAAACGAGGTTTACGATGAAAAATGAAGACAAGATTCTTAACGCACTTCAACTTCAAATAACAAGTGGAAGATTCAAAAGTCTCAATGAACTAGCATCATTTCTAGGTCTAACAGATACTACAAAATCAAAACTTTACAACGTTTTTAATAGAGATATGAATGCTGGATATAAAACTATTTGCGACTGGTTTGATAAACTAGATATCCCTCTAATTATTAACGATTCACCTTCTAGCAATCACACTTATTCTGTAATTTCTCAACTGAGTGAAAACTCTATAAGCAAACCCGTTATAGGCACTAATATACATCACATACCTGTTTATGAATTTACAGGAATAGGCGAGAAAATTAGAGAAACAAATGAACCAATTGCATATATTTCAATACTTCCAGAATATAATTTTTCCAATATGTACCCACTTAAAGTTTCTAGCGATAGTATGCACCCTGCAATTCCGAAAGATTCATTTGTAGGAATTTGTCCTTATACTGGAATTTTGCAGGAAGGTGGCGTTTACTTAGTTGAAAAAGAAAATATAGGGCGCATATTAAAAAGGATAAAATTAAATTCAAACGGAGAACTTACTCTATTTTCAGACAACCTTGACTACGATTCAATCCCCCTCGATAAATTTATTCATGAAGGGAAAATCATTGGAAGAGTAATGTGGGTTTTGCGCTTACCATAAAAACAGTTCATATACCACAAAAAAAGCTTAGATAGAAAATCTACCTAAGCTTTTTAGATTTTATAGCTAAATAAAATTATTGAGCAATAACACGGAAGTTATCACGACGGTTAGCAGCATAAGCAGCTTCGCTATCGCCCATAACTACAGGTCTTTCTTTACCATAGCTGATAATTTCAAGCTGTGATGGATTTACTCCAAGTAATACAAGGTATTCATAAGCAGCACGAGCACGGCGTTCACCTAGAGCAAGGTTGTATTCTTGTGTACCACGAGCATCACAGTTGCCTTCAATGCGTACACGAATGTTAGGGTATTGACGCATAAGATCCGCTTTTTGTTGTAACATTTGACGATATTCTTCTTTGATATCATATTTATTGAAATCAAAGTAAATAACACCATCAGTAATTGTTTGTGCAGCTTCTGAAAGCATTGCTTCAGCACTGCTCATTGAAGTGTCTGTTGGTGCGCTTTCGGTTTGTTTTTTCGCACAACCTACTGTAACTGCTAAAGAAAGCATCAAAAGAGAAACTAAAAGTAAACGTTTCATAACTAAACTCCAGTTTAATAAAGTAGTTTTTGCCCATCCCAACCTGTGAAATGGGCTTTATTTTCTTCTATGTAAAGAATTACACAATTTATTTTAGATGTAAAGTATTTTTATAATTACTGTAAAAAATACTATGAACGACGTGGGCGATCGCCATACGGTCTATCACCACGTGGACGATCTCCACGGTCACCGCGATCTCCGCGTGGGCGGTCACCATAAGGTCTGTCACCGCGTGGACGTGAAGGTCTTGCTGTTTGTTCAGGAGTCCACTCAATGCCATCTTGCTCTAAAAGAACTGCTTTACGTGATGCACGAACTTTATCACCATTGATTTCAATAACTTTTACTTCCATTTCTTGACCAACAACGCAGAATTCTTCAACTTTTTCAACTCTACGAGTATCTAATTGAGAAACGTGCACTAAAGCTTCAAGGTTTGGTAAAAGTTCAACAATTGCACCAATTTCCATTATTTTACGAACTTTCGCAGTATAGTTTTTACCAAGTTCAGCTTTTTGATCGTATGATTGAATCATTTCTTTTGTAGCTTGTAATGCAGCTGAGTTTGGTGCAAATATGCTGATTTTTCCACTATCGTCGATATCGATTGAAGAATCAGTCGCTTGAGTAATAGCTTTAATATTTTTACCGCCAGGTCCGATGATAAGGCGAATTACGTCTGGGTTGATATCAATTACTTCAAATTGTGGAGCATTTGATGATAATTCTGGACGGTATGCTGATAAAGCTTTTGACATTTCACCAAGGATATGAAGTCTTGCCTCTTTTGCTTGAGCCATAGCACTTGCCATGATTTCAGTTGTTAATCCTGTGATTTTTATATCCATTTGTACAGCAGTTACGCCTTCAGCAGTACCCGCAATTTTAAAATCCATATCGCCGAGAGCATCTTCATCACCAAGAATATCTGTAAGAACGATGAAATCATCGCCTTCTTGGATAAGACCCATTGCAACACCGGCAACAGGAGCTTTAATTGGCACACCGGCATCCATAAGTGATAAACAACCACCACAAACTGCTGCCATTGATGAAGAACCGTTTGATTCTAAGGTATCTGAAACAATACGAATTGTATAAGGGAATTGTTCTTTAGCAGGAAGAATTGGTTTCAATGCACGTTCAGCTAAGTGACCATGACCAACTTCACGACGTCCAACTCTTACAGGTTTTACTTCGCCAACAGAATATGCTGGGAAGTTGTAGTGAAGCATAAAGTCTTTATATACATCACCATTTAGACCATCATAACGCATTTCGTCAGAAGAAGAACCAAGAGTTGCTGTTACTAATGATTTAGTTTCACCACGAGCAAAAAGTACAGAACCGTGCGCCATAGGAAGAACTGATGTTTCAATTTCAATAGGGCGAACTGTTTTTGTATCACGTTTATCGATACGAGTTCCTTCTTTTTGAATACGTGTACGAACAAGTTTTTTCTCAAGGCTATCAAGTACTTCACCGATAACTTTTTGAGCTTCTTCGTTTTCAGCCCAATCAGGATCTGCAAGGATTTTTTCTTTAACTGCAACTTTTACCGCTTTACGAGCATCTTTACGAGCTAGTTTTTCAGGTACACGAAGAGCATCTTCCATGCCGGCTTCTAGAGCTAATTTTTCAACAAAAGCAAGTAATGCTTCATCTTTTTCTTTTGGAACGAAAACTGTTTTTTCTTTTCCAACTAAAGCAACAAGTTCTTCTTGAGCTTTAATAAGTGGTTGAATTTCTTTATGACCCCATTCAAGAGCTTCAATAATTAAATCTTCAGGTAAAAATTCTGCTTCACCTTCAACCATTACTACAGCGTCTTTAGAAGCTGCAAAAACGAAATCCATTTCACTTTTTTCAAGTTCTTGAACTGTTGGGTTTAATACGAATTGACCGTCAACTCTACCTAGTCTTGCACCTGCTATTGGGCCTTCAAAAGGAATGCTTGAAATCATGATTGCCGCTGATGCAGCAGTGATTCCTAAAGTATCAGGTAAGTTTTTTTGATCTGCTGAAATTACGCTTGCAAGTACTTGAATTTCATTTCCGTAACCTTTTGGAAATAAAGGACGAATTGGTCTATCAATAAGACGAGAAACTAAAGTTTCGTTATCAGAAGGTTTACCAACTTCACGTCTAAAGAAGTTACCAGGAATTCTACCTGCTGCATACATTTTTTCTGAGTATTCTACTGTTAAAGGAAAGAAATCTTTAGGAGTATCAAGCACTTGCTCACATACTGTTACAAGAGCTACTGTTCCTTCACATTGAATCCAGATTGCGCCTGCTGCTTGACGAGCAAGTCTACCTGTTTCTAAAATAACTTCCTTACCGCCAACTTGACACGTTACGCGTGTTCCGTTTAATAATTGAGACATAAATCTCCTTGGCTATAAGCCAAATTTAAAATGTTTTCTCTCGAGGAGACTTCAATAAAAATAACAAGGAGTCTTGCTACTTTTGTGAACTCTCCTCTCTTCCCGTGCATTATAAATAACTGTTATAACACATCAGTTTAACATACAAAATTGGAAGTGAGCATACACCCACTTCCAATATACATTCAATTACTTACGTAAGCCTAATTTAGCAATAAGATCACGATAGCGTTGAACATCTACTTTCTTCAAGTAGTTCAAAAGCTTACGGCGTTTACCAACAAGTTTCAAAAGACCTGTACGTGAGTGAAAGTCTTTTTTGTGGGTTTTGAAGTGCTCTGTTAAATCTTCGATACGAGCTGTTAACAATGCTACTTGTACTTCTGCCGAACCGGTATCACCTTCGTGTTTAGCGTGAGCGTCAATAACCGATTTTTTTTGATTTACATCCATGACCACAGCGATTCCTCCTTCATGGGCTATAGGTTTTGCCACAAACCTCTAAGTACAGTCCATACTGGTTTTGAGTAACCTTCTTGATACTTTGCTTCCATAAGTGCTAAGGGTTGTTTATCCTCTGTCTCAAAAAACGCACGATCACCAAATTCTACTGAAAGTGATGTTCCTTGTTTTTCAAGCATTTCATGAGGAATTACCTTACCATTACAGACATCGTCAGATATATCTTCATTGCAAGTTACTACTTGCCAATCAAGGATTGACGACAAAGGTTTAAGGTTAGTCAAAAGTAATTCAGGATTTTCTATTAAATCGTCCAAATTACACGCATCTTCTATACCAAAAGGATGGCTATATGTTCGAGTGAGTTTGGTTAGGCAAGCGCCACAACCTAGACGTGACCCCAAGCTGTGGGCCAGGGAACGTATATAAGTGCCGCTTGAACACTCTACTCGAAATCGCAGAAACGGGATATCCAAACAAAGGATATCAGCCTGCGAAATTTTGATTTCTTTCACCTTGACGGGAACATCTTTCCCCTCACGTGCTAATTTATAAAGAGCTTGCCCTTTATGTTTTGCCGCTGAATATGATGGGACAATTTGACTTGTACTCCCTTTCCAGTATTCAACTTCTTTTTCTATATCTTCTTTTGTGACTGAGCTAAAATCGTTTTCTTCAAGAACACTGCCTTCAATATCCCAAGTATCAGTCACTTTTCCAAGCTCAAGTTCGCCATCATAGGCCTTCTTGCCGCCCTCTAGTAAATAGTTAGAAAGTTTTGTTCCTTGACCAAGTAGCACTAAAAGCACACCTGTAGCCATAGGATCCAAAGTTCCTGCATGACCTATTTTTTTTTGTCCAAGCCTTTTAATTCTATTGAGAACTCCCGCAGAAGTCATTCCTGCCGGCTTGTTTACTATTAATACACCGTCTAACTGTTTCATATCCGCAAAATATTACACAAAATTTCAATTTCGTCTACTATTTTTTTAACAATTATTTTCAAGATGTTAGATGTTTTTTATTCACACTTTTAAATATTTTTCTAAACTGCTGAATTAATAAATCCATAACTTCCCATAAAAAAACGCTTACTATTTCCAATAAGCGTTTATTATTATAGAGTGTTATAGTTTATTTTTTATAAAAGTAGTGTTCGCCTGCCGATGTGATTTCAATATCCTGACTGATTGCCTCTTCTATTATGCAATAGCCATAGTTCAGCCATTCATCAAGTGCATCAAGAAGTTGATCCCTTGTAAATCCTGCTTTTTCACCTTGAACTAGCATATGAGGAAATCTTCCTCTTGGCAAAGGATAAGGTGCTGTCATTATAGCTCTTTTAAGCCATTGCTCTGCTTGCGAATTTGAGTACATTTCTTTTCTGTCTTTTTTATTTATTTTTGTAGAATATCAAGAGCCATTTTTACTGTTGTGTTCGCTTGTGTAATAATTGAACCTGCTGTATTTGTTAGAATTTGTTGTTTTGTAAAGTTTGTCATTTCTTCTGCCACATCTACATCAGTAAGACTAGAAATTCCTGCTGTTGTGCTTTCTGCTTTGAATGTGAGCTGATTTACAACTGATTCCAATCTATTTTGCAACCCGCCAAGATTTGCTCTTATCATATTTTTTGAGCCAATTGCAACATCAAGAGCTAAAAGCGCATTTGCTGCTCCCTCTTGTGTGCTGATAGAAAAGCCCATTGAACCTGCCGCAGAACCATTTCCTAATCCATAAGCCTCAGCAGTGCTATCACCTATTTGTAAAAATGTATAGTCTTTAATTGGTTGGTTTGTATCACCGTATTGAATTTTAAGCTGCCCTTCAGGATCATTGAAGAATCCACCAAGATATTCATCTGCTGAGATATTTCCATTCAATAATTTGATATTATTAAATTCTGTTGCATTTGCTATACGTGTAACTTCTGCCGCCATTGCTTGATATTCGCTATCAATGATGGCTCTTTGAATTGAATCGTATGTACCTGTAGCCGCTTGCTCGGCAAGCTCTTTCATACGAATCAGCTTTTCATCAATGATTTGGAGTGAACCATCGGCAACTTGTACGAGGGAAATTGCATCATTAGCATTTCTTGCTCCTTGTTGCAGAGCACTCACTTCTGCTCGCATAAATTGAGCTTGTGCATATGCTGAAGGATCATCGGCTGATGTACTTACCTTCAAACCGGAAGCAAGTTTTTCTATTGAAGTACCAAGATTACTGTAAAAAGTCGACATCGCATGAGTCGAATATAACATACTCATCGGATTATTTATACTAAATGACATCGCAAACCTCACATTGATATCTAGTTGATTGTCTGATATCAGGAAAATTTTTCTTTAATTAAACTACTTTGTGAGATATATGCAAATTTTGTACCAAAAAAATAAATATTATAGTATAAAAATTTAATAATTCTTAATATTTAAAGAAAAAGCAGTAAACTCAATGCCATAACAAGCATACCTGCGATTAAACCATACATTGATAAATGGTGTTCTCCATATTCACGAGCTGCCGGTAAAAGTTCATCAAGACTAATAAACACCATAATTCCGGCTACTGATGCAAATACAAAACCAAAAACTGTGTCTGTTAGAAAATTATAAAGAATAAAATACCCTACCAAAGCACCGAAGGGTTCTGCAAGTCCGGAATAAAATGACAAACTAAAAGCTTTTTTCTTACTCCCTGTTGCATAGTAGATTGGCACTGCAACTGCTATCCCCTCAGGAATATTATGAATTGCAATTGCAACTGCGATTGGAATGCCCATTTGAGGATCTGATAAAGTTGCTGTAAAAGTTGCAAATCCCTCTGGAAAATTATGGATTGCAATTGCTAAGGCTGTGAAAACTCCCATTCTCATCAACTTTGCTTTATGCTCTTCATTGTTTCCATCCATTTCTTCAACGGTATGAATCTCGTGCGGATTTCCCATGCTTGGGACAAAGCTATCAATTATAGCTATGAAAAATATTCCAAAAAAGAAACCGCCGGCAGTCATCCACATTCCAAGAGTTTCACCAAGCTCAGCTGTGAGTAAGATTTTTGCCTTAAAGAATATTTCAACGAATGAAACGTATATCATTACTCCGGCTGAAAATCCAAGTGCCAAAGAAAGAAATTTTGTGTTAGTCTTATTTGTGAGAAGAGAAAGTGCACTGCCAATACCCGTTGAAAGACCGGCAAATAGTGTCAAAGAAAATGCAAACAAGATAGAGGAATTTTCCATAATTATAGCCCTCACTTTTTTAAATCTTATTTTATGATAGAAACAAAGAAAGCTTTTAATGTCAATAATTATAACAACTATATCACTTAGTGAAAGAATATATTCTAATAAGCCGAAATCATTTCAATATCAACTAACTGCCCTATATACAAATTTTCATCAAAAAAAGTATCAATTTTAAGGTCGATATTTTTAAGCTTTACTCTTGTAGATTTCCCATGAGTCATAATTTTTTCAATACTATACTTCCCTTTTTCAGAGGGTATTAATTGAATTTTATTTGGTCGAATATATACTTCATCTAATATATCGTATTTTTTAGACAAATGAATATCGCCATACTCTGTTCTAAAAATATTATTTATAAGTTGACCCTTGATTGAGTTATAATCACCCATAAAAAGAGCAGTTTTTTCATTTTTTGGCGCATAATAAATATCACGAGGTGCCGCAGATTCAAGAATCTTCCCTTTGTGCAAGTAAAGAACCTTATCTGCAAGTGTAAGACTTTCTTCAATATCATGCGTGACAAAAATAATTGTGAGAGATAGTTCTTTTTGTAGCTTTAAAAGTAGTTCACCCATTTCAAGCCTTAAATTATAATCAAGACTTGAAAAAGGTTCATCAAGAAGCAAATATTTAGGCGATAAAATCAATGATCGAGCTAAGGCAACTCTTTGTTTTTGACCACCTGAAAGTTCTGATGGCACTCTTGTTTTTAAATCTTCAATATGCAGATATTTCATATATTTATCACAAAGCATTGAGATAGAATCTTTATCCATTTTTTTTACTTTCAAACTATAGCAAACATTATCTTCCACACTCATATGCGGGAAAAGTAGCGGTTCTTGAAAAATATAACCTATGTTACGGTTTTTTATAGGATTATTTGTAATATCTATATTATCAAGTTCGATTCTTCCTGAAGTTGGAGTTTCAATTCCAGAAATAATCTTTAAAAACGTAGACTTACCACTCCCGGAAGCTCCAAGAACAGCATAAAATTTATTCTCTTCAATTTCAAAATTAATCGTATCTAAAACAGTTTTCTTTTTATAGAGTTTACAAATATCTACAATCTTCATATCAATCCTTAGTGTAATTGGCTATGTTTATTGATAAAAAGAGTAGAAAGGCTAAATACAATCAAGTTTATCAATAGAAAAGTTATACTTATCAATGCGGAATTTTGCAAGTCAAATCCTGCAATAAATGGATAATAAATTCCTGATAAAGTAACAACAACTCCGCCACCTATTAGAAATGTTGCAAAGTATTCTGATAATGAAACTAAGAATGTTATGCTAAGTGAAAGCGCAATTCCTGAACTAAGTAATGGCAAGAGTATTTTTCTAAAAGTATATAGAGGGCTTGCACCTAATATTTCAGATATATTTTCATAGTCCTTTGAAATTCCGCTCCAGAATGTTATCGCTATATTAATCGAGTAAGGCAAAGTGAGAAAGAGTTGAGCAAATAGAACTCCAACTAAAGTATTAGCTAAAGATATTCGTAACATAAGCATATGAATCCCTACAAACAACGATATCGCAGGAAAAAGCAAAGGAATAGTAAAAAATCCAATAAGAAGAGTTTTTCCTCTAAAAGATAGCCTTACTAAACCCCTACCTATTAGAAAGCCAAAAAAAGTTGAAATAACAGCGCACAAGCTTCCTAAAATAATGCTTGAAATAAGACTTTCAAGAAAAATATTATTGTTTAGTATAAGATTGAAAAAATAATCCAAGCTGTAAGATTTTGGTATTATCATCGGAAAAGGATAAGCAACAACTATCGAAAATAATAGAGATAATATAAATGCACAAAGCACAAATGAAAGACTTATCAACTTCATATAGAAAACCTACGTATTACCTTCGCAACAAAAAGTGAAAACAGCCCCCCTAAACCAATATTCAAAGCAAGTAAAGTTATATTTAATGCCATGGCTTTAGGAAAATCGTATAAATCAGGGCTCGTATAGAGTTTATAGATTAATTGTGACAAAGTTTGCTGCTTTATACTAGTAAGAAGCATCGGAACTTCGTAAGAACCTAAATTATACGAAAAAAGTATCAAACCACTCCAAATGATTGCATGTTTACATAAAGGAATATAGACAGTTAGAAGAATTTGATTGTGATTTGCACCAAGGATACTTGCTACATCATAAAAATCTCTTCTAATTTTTGTCATAATACTCAACAAAAACAGCATAACAAAAGGAAAACCTTTCAGTGTATAAGCAAATATTATTCCTAATCCAAACTTATTATATAGTATACCGTTAAAACCTTTTATTCCAATAAAATCAAGTAGTCGTATAAAGAAACCTGTATCAGAAAACATAAAGATTACAAGAAAAACAATATATAAATAAGGCAAAATCAGAAAAACTCTTCCTAGGTTTTCTAAAAGTAACTTTGTAACTCTTTCATTTGAAAATAAAAGATATTGCGCAAAATATGTACCTAAAATAAGACTTAAAACTGTTGAGGTAAAAGCAATATAAGTTGAGAAAAATAAGGAGGATATAAAGTTTTTTGAACTCCATACCTCCATATAATAGTCGAGTGTAAAGAAATTGAGGTCAAAAGCCGGAATATAGCCAAGACTTTCAATAGCTACAAGATAGAATCCACCACCTATAAAAAGACAGTAAAAACTCAATGGCAAAGCAAAGTAGCAGAAAAAACTTGCTAAATTATTTCTTCTTCCCATATTTTTTCAATCCAGTCAATATACTGAGCGTTCATATCATTTATTCTATTCTCAAATAAAACTTGTGAAGGAATAATTGCAGGGTTGTTTTCAATAATTGTGATATCGGCTTTTTCATCTGCCGGTATCAGATTGGCATCAATTGGTGAAAGATCGCCCCAAACTTCAGGTTTCATCTTTTCAATTTGTGCAGTTGGACTCTGGAGGAAATCAATCACAAGCATTGCTGCTGCTTTGTTCGGTGCATTGTAAGGTATTGCAAGATAATGAGAATTTCCTATTGTACCACCTTCAAAAATATAACTTCTTACAGTTTCAGGATATTCACCTTTACGAATAAGCCCTTGCGTGCGGTATACTTCAAAGCCTGAAATAAAGTCTATTTCATTATTTTTAAACATATTATATTGTTGTGACACATTCGCAGGGAAAGCATTTCCGCTGTTCCATAAATGTGGATGCAATTCTTTAAAGTATGCAATAACAGGCGTTGAAATTTCTAAAAATTCATCATAAGTATAGTCTTTAGTTGAATCAAACTCAGTCAATTCAAAATACGCATTACGTACAAATGCACAACCTACAAAGTCATTTATAGGATTTGCGTATGTTAGTCTATTAGGGTTAGTTTTTGCGTATTCAAGAAATTCTTTATATGATTTAGGTGGATTAGAAATTTTTGCAGAGTCATAAGAATGCACAAGTTGTGCACTGCCAAAAATAGCTTCATAACCATCAATTGCTATGCCGTTATCGAAATACAGATCGCCTAATTCTTGATTATAATATTTTTTTTGATTCTGTAAGTGCTGGGTGAATGGACCATACAAAGCTTTAGCATTTTTAAGTGCACGGAAGTTTTCTGCATTTACCCAAATAATATCAATAGATCCTTCTTCAAGACGGTTTTTCTTTTCATTCATGAGCTTTGCAACAAAATCAGGAGCATTCATAGGAACACGTTTAAGTTCTATATTATACATTTCTTCTAAGTGATTAGAAACAAATGTATCAATATAAGTATTTATGGAACTATTTCCGCCCCACATAAAAATGCTTACTTCTTTACTTTTTCCCATTTCTATAATTTCATCAAAAGAGGTATTCTCAGAAATATCTTGACTTTGAGCTGTAGGTGGGGACATGAGAATAAAAACTGCTACCAAAAGACCTAAAAAAACAGAATAAAACCTAGACATTAATGAAACTCCTTTCAAACAAAATGTATGCAAATTTACTTTTCAAGTGAAACATATCTTGCAATTCTAGTAACACGCAAAATACCGGTAAATAGGGTTAGAAGATTAAATATTGTAAGTATATAAGGTATGTATTCAGGAAAAAGCATCATCAAACTAAAAACTATAAAAGATTCTGTTCTTTCAACAAGCCCAAAGTCATAATGCATACTTTTCACACCTGAGTTTTTGAATAAGGCACCTGCAAGCATAAAGGTTGTGAAATTAAACTGTACTATAATGTAAAACAATATGTAGTATAAAGTATACTCCGGCATATAAAAATAAAATCCAAGTATGACGATTGATTCTACAATACGATCAAAAATCATATCTAAATATCCGCCAAGCTTAGTACTTTTTCCTGTTAGTCGAGCAACTGTTCCATCAAGTACATCAAATAAGCCAGACATCCATAAAAGAAAAAGAGCTATAAGCAGTTTACCAAAGTATAGAGATGCAAAAGTACCAAAGCCACAAATAAGGGCAAAAACTGTTATCTGAATCGGGTGAAGCAAGGTTAATCTACTTGCTACAGCAAGCGAGTTAAAACCACTTTGGAAATATTTTCTTAACGAAGTATCTATCATAAATCACAACCTTTACACAAAGCTATCTTTTCACGATTTTTTTAAGCAAATTCTTTTGCCATGGTTTTACATTTTCATTAAAGTCTTTATAAGCAAGAGTTTTAAGAATTTCTCCTTGAATCGGATATTGATAAATTATTGCCATAACAGAAGATAATTTCATTCGCCTTGTAACCATAAGTGAAAGAATAGGCAACATTTCTCCGCCTTTTTCACCTACAATTGTTGCGCCGATTATATGTTTTTTTGCATCTAAAATAATCTTTATGAAACCATATCTATCATCTTCTGCTTTTGCTCTGTCAACTTCATCAATAGGAAGTAGTTGGGTGGAATATTTGATATTTAGCTTTTTGCACTCCTCTTCAAGGTATCCAACGTGTGCAACTTCCGGCACTGTGTATGTTGTCCAAGCAATATTATAGTAACTTGCTTTAAATAAAGGAGATATTAGCGCATTCCTTACTACAATTCCCGCCTCATAAGAAGCTGAGTGAGTAAACTGATATCTGCCACGAACATCACCGCAAGCATAAATATTTTTTATATTAGTTTGTAAGTAGTCGTTAACCTTAATATATCCGCGACTATCTACTTCTATACCAATATTTTCCAAGCCAAGATTTTTTGTACTTGGAACACGCCCTACTGCTACAAGTAAAGCATCGGCAATAAGTTCAAATTCTTCACCATTTTTTTCAAGTTTGAATATTATCTCATCACCATTTTTCTGCACACTCAAAAGGTTAGTCTTAAAGTGAAGGTTCATTCCATCTTCAATAAATGCTTTTTCTAGAATTGGAGCGACTTCAGGCTCATCACGCACAAAAAGACCAGTATCTCGAATAAGCATATGCACTTCACTTCCCAGATGTGCAAAGCCTTGCCCAAGCTCTAAACCAATAGGTCCAGCACCTAAAACAGCTAATCTTTTAGGCAACTTATCTAAATCAAAAATTGTTTCATTGGTATAATAAGGAACTGAATCAAGTCCATCAACTGGTGGTACTAAAGCATGCGAACCTGTGGATATCACGATATTTTTTGCTGTATAAGTATTTTCACCAACTTTTACTTCGTGTTCACCTACTATCTGTCCAATGCCAAGTTTAACGTCAACTCCCATACCTTCAAATCTTTCTACAGAATCATGAGGTGCAATTTCAGCTATGACAGATTTTACTCTATCCATAATTTCTTTAAGGTCAACATCAAAATTTAAATTTTTTACACCATAATTGTGCGATTTACGCATTTGATGTATAAGATGAGCTGATTTTAAAAAAGTTTTACTCGGTACACAACCATAATTTAGACAGTCGCCACCCATTTTATTATTTTCAATAAGCAGAGCTCGAGCACCCATTTTAGCTGCCGCAGAGGCAACTACAAGCCCTCCACTTCCGCCGCCTATTACTGCTATATCATATTCATATTTCATAAATATACCTTTTTATAAGTTTTTTTATAAGGCAAAACTAAGGCTCGTTTTTCTAATATAATAAGGCAGAAAAAAATTTAAACTTTTAGCATTTCAAGCAAGTATACGTTTTAAAAGTAAAAAAGTCAAGATTTCTAATTTTTTTTTGATATACTTCTAAATAATGAAGTAGGCAGTAAAAGAACTTTTCTAAAAATATCTTTATTAAATAAGAAAATCTTACCCTCACGAGTAAGATTTTCAAAACTTTATTTGAAAGTATAACAGTTTATTACTTTCATTCTTTAATAATTAATCAGCAAAACGGAGAATTTCTTCTACATTTTTTCTTGGAGTTTCAGCAGGTTGTGATTCAGGGTAACCACAAACAATTAATGCTGCAACAGTTTCTTCTGCAGGTAGGTTAGCAAGTTTTGATAAAGAATCGCTATCAATCACACCCATTATACATGTACCAATGCCTTTAGCATGCGCAGCTAAACAAAAAGTTTGGCATGCAATACCAGCATCAAATGATTCCCAATAATTTTCAAGAGTTGTTGCATATTCTTCTTTTGTAGGATCTAGTTTTCCGCTTTTACCTTTTACAAAACTAAGCACTACAACATTTTTTGCATTCTTTAATGTATTGATGTTGTAAACAAAACCTTTTACGCCATCTAATTCAATTTGTTTGATTTTTTCTACATCATCAATAAATGTATAACGTGCAATTTGGAAGTTAGCCCAAGAAGGTGCAAAGCGTGCAATATCAATTACTTCGCTCATTACATCTCTACTAATTGTTTCATCTTTATAATGTCTTACACTTCTACGGCTTTTTAATAATTCTATTGCGTCCATTTTATTTCTCCTATTTGTAATTACCTACTAAGTTGTAACAATTGTCGTTACATCTATTTTCTACATCAATTTTGTTGTAATGTCAATAGTTACAACATTAGTTTTTTAAACTTTCAATTAGAGTAATTTATTGACAGAGACGCAGTATTTCATTATAAAACAGTACACGAGGTTTATATGCAAATAACAAGTCGATTTACTTTTGCTATTCACACTATGCTATGCATTGCATATTTTTCTGAAAAACGCAAAGTTACATCAAATTTTATATCTTTAAGTACTAACGCAAATCCCGTCATTATAAGAAGAATTTTAGGCCAGCTAAAAAAAGCTGGACTTGTACTTATTAGTGCCGGCGTTGGAGGAGCTAAAATTGCTAAACCTTTAGAAGATATTACTCTTTTTGATATTTTTTACGCTGTAGAAGCTGTTTCCAAAGATTTTTTTAATTTTCATGCAAATCCAAATTGTCAGTGCCCTGTTGGAAAAAACATTCACACAATTTTAGATGGACACCTTAGCGAAATTCAATTAGCTATGAATGAACAAATGAGAAAAACAAATCTTAAAATGTTACTTGAAGAAACTGAAGAATTTTTATAAAAAGCTGGATAAAATGTACTATAACACCCTTTCAGACTTACAAAAAAAATACTGGAATCAATTAGAAAAATCAAAAGATATAGGCTTGTTACTCTACGGCAGCACAGCTATTTCTTTACAAATAGGTCACAGATCGGCAGATGATTTTGATTTTTTTACTGATGAAATAATATCATCTGAAGATATGCATAAAAAAATTCTTGAAACAATACCTTTCATTGGTACGGCTGAAAGAACTGTCATAAAAGATGATATGCTCGTTTATAAAACAGAGGATAATCTTCAACTCTCTTTTTTTACAGGAATAACTACCGGACGCATTTCAGCTCCTGTAATTACAGATGACAAAGTACTCAATCTTGCTTCTCTTGATGATTTATTTGCCTACAAAGTTCATAAGTTTCCTCAACGTATCAGACTTACAGACTTTATTGACTTAGCTGCAATATTAGATTTTGGCTTGTCTTTAAAAAAAGGTCTAGAAGATGCCAAAATTTTATTTAAGGATAAGTTTATCCCTGAAGATTGTATTAAAGTGCTCGAGAAAACAAGTATTTCTGAACTTATTGAGCTATCACAAAAAGATAAAGATATAATATCAAGTGCTTTGCTGAAACTCTAAAGAATATAAAAAAAATTATAAAAAAAGGTGAACTAACTTAAGTTATTTCACCTTTCTTATTTGAAATCTATGCTAATTTATTAAGCAACCATTCAATATTTTTTCCTAAATTTTCCATTGTTAGCATACCTTCATCATCATTGAGAACCTCGCCTTTGTCGCGTCCAATTCCCACATTCCAGTATGATGACATAGGCACTATCATTTGTGAAATACCAAAGAATGCCATAAGAACATTATATACGTTCATTGCTCCACCACGACGCTCAACGCATATTGGTGCACCAATTTTATGTTTAAGTTCTCTAAATGCAACGTAACCTGCTCTATCAATTAGAGCTTTCATTTCTGTGCTTACATTTGCGAAGTAAGTCGGTGAAGCAAGGAGTATAACATCGGCTTCACGCATTTTATCAATCCATTCATTCATAGGATCAGTTTTGATTATACATTTGCCTTTTGTCTTTTCTTGATGACAAGCTCCGCAAGCTTTGCAACCATGAAGAAGTGTTCCGCCGATATGAATTGTTTCGCAATTATGTCCAGCAGCGATAAGAGGCTCAAATACTTTATCAATACAATTTTGTGTGTTGCCATTTTTACGAGCACTACCATTAAATGCAATAACTTTCATAGCTAATCTCCCAATTTACTATTTTTTATTGTGTGTAAGACCAAACGTACTCTCGCTTTCACCTATACGAATATATTTCATATATACATAAAAAGCATGATGAGTTGCCATTATAAAGCCTGCTTTTCCATCAAGTATGCCTTTTTTCACAAAATATATACGTATAAAACCCCAAAGAGCATGAAAAATTGCTCTACTAAGTGAAAATTTTTGCCCTTTTTGTGTTTTTTCTTTAGCACCATAATCTGCATAAGCATTGAGTTTTTTAACATAGTGAGAAAATGATGTATAAGGATAATGAATAATATCACCCGTAATTTGTGTTGTTTTTCCACTAGTTGAAAGAACTTGATGAACCCCTGAACTTGTGATTATTAGTTTATCTTTTCTAAATAAGCGCATAAGTAAGTCAGGGTATGCATCAGAATGATTCAGAAACTTATGAAAATAATATGATCTACGTGGAATATATGCTCCATCGTATTCTTCATTTTTTGCAACTTCAGCGTTCTTAAAAAAGTTATTGATAGAATTTTGTAGCTCTGGAGAGCATATTTCATCTGAATCCAGAATAATTACCCATTCTGTATCGATATAGTTTAAGGCAAAACGAAATTGCTCTTCTAGGCGAATAAAGGGGTTTTGTATAAATTGTGCGTTATGCTTCTTACAAATTTCTTCTGTAGAATCAGTACTATAAGAATCTACAACTAAAATTTTTTCGCAGAATTGTAGTGATGCTAAACATTCGTCAAGCCTACGTTCAGAGTTATAAGTTGCTACAAGCGCAGTAATATTTTTCATAGGTACTCACATATTATATAATAAAAAAAGGGGAAATTTCTTTCCCCTCATAACTAGCACTACTTGAGCTAAATATCAATAGTCCGACTAGTGATACTATGCACCGAGTTGAATACGGATGAATTTTGCAATTCCAAGAGTTGCACCAAGTTCTTTGCCTTGAGCTTGAAGAAGTTGTGCAATGCTCATTTTATCATCACGGATATACATTTGGTTAAGAAGGCAAGATTCTTTGAAGAATTTTTGTACTGCGCCTTCAGCAATTTTTTCAATGATGTTTTCTGGTTTGCCATCTTCACGAGCTTTTTGACGATAAACTTCACGTTCACGTTCAATCATTTCAGCATCTACTGTTGAAGAGTCAACTGCAAGTGGGTTAGCAGCTGCAATTTGCATAGCGATATTTTTTGTAAGTTCTTGAGCTTTTTCTGCATCAACTGCTTTATCAGCTGTAAGTTCTACTAATACGCCAAGTTTTTTGTTAGCGTGTACGTATAAACCGATTACGCCACCTTCTGTTGATGCTTTATAACGAGCTGATTTACCAATAGTGATGTTTTCACCGATTGATGCAACAGCTGATGCTATATCGTCTTGCATTGAAGCAGCGTCTAAAGTTTCAGCACCTGATTTTACGAAAGTATCTGTTGTTTTTTCAACAAGATTTACGAACATATCACCACGAGCAACGAAGTCAGTTTCACAACAAACTTCAACTAAGCAGCCTTCTTTAAGATCTGCTGATACCCAAGAACCGATGATACCTTCGCTAGTTGCGCGGTCAGCACGTTTTGCAGCTTTTGCAAGACCTTTTTGACGGAGCCAGTCAATCGCTTTTTCAAGATCTGCTTCACACTCTTCAAGAGCTTTTTTACAGTCCATCATACCAGCAGCTGTTTTTTCACGTAATTCTTTTACTAATGAAGCTGAAATAGCCATATTAATTCTCCTTTTCTGAGCTAACTCAAAAAATAAAATTCTTAGATTAATGGTAGAACCCTGCCATAAAGACAGGGTATATATTTTAAGTTAAGGAAAAGATATTATTCTTTTTCTTCTACTAAAGCAGCTGTTTCAAGTTCGTTGATTTGTTTTTCAAGAGCTTTTTCTGCGTCAACTGAACCATCTTCTTTAGTAATTGCAGCACCTTCGATACAAGCTTCTGCCATTGCGTTAACAAATAATTTGATAGCACGGATAGCGTCATCGTTACCTGGGATAACGTAGTCGATAAGATCTGGGTCACAGTTAGTATCAGTGATAGCAACAATTGGAATACCAAGTTTACGGCATTCTTTAACTGCGATGTCTTCACGGTGTGGATCGATGATGAAAGCAAGTTGTGGAATACCTGTCATGGTTTTGATACCGCCAAGAGCAAGTTCTAATTTATCCATTTCTCTTTGGAGTTCAAGAATTTCTTTCTTTTGGTAGCGGTTTACAGTACCGTCAGCAAACATTGCTTCTAATTTTTTCAAACGGTCAATGCTTTTTTGCATGGTTGTGAAGTTGGTAAGTGTACCACCCATCCAACGGTTAGTTACATAAAGTTGACCAGCGCGTGATGCTTCAGTTGCGATTGCTTCTTGAGCTTGGCGTTTTGTACCAACAAATAATACTTTTCCGCCTTTTGCTACTGTATCAACGATTTTATCGTGAGCTGTGCGGAATAATTTTACTGTTTGTTGTAAATCAATGATATGTATACCGTTACGTGCGCCGAAGATATATGTGCGCATTTTAGGGTTCCAACGACTTGTTTGGTGACCAAAGTGTACACCAGTTTCCAACATTTGCTTCATGCTTACATAAGCCATGAGAAAATCTCCTTGGGTTTTACGTCCATTCCGGTTGAGTATAAACTTATAAAAAAGCAATTAAACCCCATGTTTAACCACCCTCTAATATAAGGCACCCCACGGATTGAGCCGGAATGTGCAATTTAGAATCAAGCTCTTGTACAGTATTTCTCAGGAATTTGCAAGTTTTTTTTAACGCAATTTAATTTTTTCTATCCTCGCTACGGAACTGATAGAGAGAAAAAATCTACTTTATGATATGATAAGCAATTCGGGGCGAACCGTCTTCTACGTAAATTATTCCACATCGTGTAAAATTTGTTTTTTCAAAAAGTTTTTGCATGATAATGTTATCGTGATGGGTATCACATCTTACATTATCAATTTTAGTTAGACAGTAGTCCAAGCAGATTTTGAAAATATTCTTTACTTTTCCATTACTTGCTATCCTATGAATTGTGCCATAATCCGCATCATTCAACCAAGCACCATCATATATAATGTCATAAGTTGGATCTTCACCTAACATAAAAGCAAAAACAGCTACGATTTCATTATCTTCAATGCAAACATACGATACTTTTTTCTCTATATCGCCTTCAATCAACTCTTGTTTAGGATAGCCATCAACCCATTGACTAGGATTACCGTTTTTATCCATATATGCTTTCGCAAGTGCGTAAATATCCATTATTTTCTGCAAATCTTCTTTTGTAGAGTGACGTATAATCATAAAATTTCCTTATAAAATATCGTGAATTATAAAATACAGTAAAATCTATGAAAATCAAGTTAAAGTATAAATCTATGTTTAACTATATCTATTGTAATAATGCTCCAACTCAAGAAAAATCATAAAGAAGTATATACATTTTAAAAATTGTGTGTTAGATGTATTTTACAGAAAACAACCAAAAGGGATTATATGTTAGACTTTGAAATTATAGCCTTATCCGCCGAAATGGAAATGATGGATAAAAAAACAACCGAAGTTCTTGGAATAACATTTCGTGACCTCATCAATAATGCTGCTCAAGCTTTTTGTAATTCATTAACAAATGATGTTATAATTCAAGATGTTGAACATATTCTTATCCTCTGCGGAAACGGAAACAACGGTGCGGATGGCTATGCCCTTGCATTACTCCTTAATGAGCGAGGCTTTGATGTTTCTGTCTATACAGTTGACCCGAATAAAGCTAGAAGTAAAAATGCACAATTTATTTTTGAAAAGTGCTTTTCTAATAAAAAAATTAAATTTGAATACGATATAGATTTCGCCCTTACACGTACCGATATGATTATTGACTGTGTATACGGAACTGGTTTTAGAGATTGTTTTATTCCCCAAGTAGAAACAGTTTTTCAAAAAGTTGCTTTGTGTAGTGCAAAAAAAGTTGCGCTTGATACTCCGTCAGGTATTATTACCGACACTGGTGAAGCTTGTAATTACGCCTTTAAAGCAGATTTAACTATAACATTTGAATTTCTAAAATACTGCTTGGTTGCCGCTTCAAGTCGAATTTATGCAGGAAGAGTTGAAATTGTTTCTGTAGGTTTTCCTGAAGAAGTACGTAATAAATTACTCGAAAAAGGAAGACGCTATATTGTAAACGACCCTCTTTCTAAAATTGTGCGTAAACCTGATGGCAATAAAGGGGATTTTGGAAAGCTTCTCATGGTTTGTGGTTCGCGAACTATGACGGGTGCCGGATATTTTTCTGCTATGGGTGCTTTGCGTACCGGAATAGGGCTTGTTTATTTTTCATGCCCAGAAAATATTATGCCTGTGATGCAGACAAAACTTAATGAACCTGTTTTTCTTCCTTATGAACAGTATAATATTGATTCCTTTATCGAATCTATCGGCAGTCTGAATAAATATACTGCTGTTGTTCATGGATGTGGTGTTGGCCAGCACGAAATAACATCTAAAATCAATGAATATTTATTATTAAATTCTGAACAGCCTTGTATTTTTGACGCAGATGCAATTAACGCTCTTGTAGGGAATTTAGACCTTTTACTAGAGAAAAAATGTAAACTTATTCTAACTCCTCATCCTGCTGAAATGGCAAGACTTATCGGTAAAGATGTTGAATTTGTACAAAATAATAGACTCGACGTCGCTCGTGATTTTGCAAATGCTTACGACTGCGCTGTTATATTAAAAGGTGCAAGAACAAAAATCGCTCTACCACGCGGTAAAGTATACATTAATCCCACAGTAAATTCAGGCATGGCAAAAGGCGGAAGTGGCGATATTCTATCAGGTATGGTTGCCTCGCTTGTAGCACAAAAACATCCAATTGCAAAAGCTCTTGCCTCCGCAGTATTCAGACACGGTGAAAGCGGTGACAGAGCAAGAGAAGTTCTTGGCGAATCAGCTATGCTCCCAACAGATATGTTAAATTATATACGATAATAGTTTATAACTTCTTATAAAGTATAGAACTGATTATTTTCATATTATTCCAATATATGAACAAAAACTCTTTGATTGCAATTTTTATAAAGCTATGACATATTTCGTACTATGATGACACTAAATACACAAACTTCCATACTTTGTATTGTAAAGCATGAACATAATGAAGCTTTGCAAACCGCTTTGCTGATTGAGAAAAGACTTAAATCTTTTCATATCAATTCTATTTGTGTATCGTCTCATGAAGAAAAAGAAAAAATCGTTGAAGCTGCGAAAAATTGTAAAGTCGCCCTTGTTATAGGTGGTGACGGCACAATGCTTGCTGCAGCTCGCGCTCTGCACGATTTTAAAATCCCTCTCTTTGGCATAAATTACGGCAAAGTTGGCTTTCTCACCGAAGCTGACCCTAACGATTGGGAATATTGGACGGATAGAGTTCTTAAAAATATTATTGAATCATCAACTGAATCAAACAATACTCTCACTGAAAGTGAAAAGCTCTTCGTTGAAGAACATATGCTTTTTGAATGTAAAGTTATTAGAAATGATAATGTAATCTTCAAGGGTTATGCTGTAAATGATGCTGTAATTGCAAGGGCAAGCATAGCACGTGCTATATCTCTTTCACTATATATTAATGATACTAATCTTAGTAATTTACGTTGTGATGGTTTAATCGTTTCTACTCCGCTTGGTGCAACTGCCTATGCTATTGCCGCACATGGCCCACTTGCTCTACCCGGTTTAGATGCCCTAATAATCACACCTATTTGTCCATTTGCAGGAGCTTTTCCACCTTGCGTAGTTTCGGGTTCATCAATCGTAAGTGTTATTGTAGATGATCCTTCAACTCCAGTGATTCTAACCCTTGATGGTCAAGAAAGTATTCCTCTTGAATATCAGGATAAAGTAAAAATTTCAGCCTCAGCCAATCGCATGTCTTTATTCGTCAGCGATAGGGCTTGGTATGTTAAAAGATTAAATCAACGTGGCTATATAAAACCGGGTCCCGGTAGTCATAACAATACAAACGCATAAAATATAAGAGGAAGTATGACTGAAGACAATAAAGAATTTATTCCACCAAAACCAATAAGAGTGCATCTTCAACCGGAAGAAAAAATTATTGAAATTCCTAAAAAAAGTGCTCGCACTGTAAAGAGGTTACTTGAATTTCTTAATATCAAAGAATGCACAGCTATTGTAGTTCGCAATAATACCTTGCTAACTCCGGATTTACCACTGTTCAATGGCGATGAATTACTTGTTCGTAAAATTCAATCTACAGGATAATTATATGCAATTTACTGAAACTCAAGAAAAAATCCTACACATCGTACAATCAAATCTTCCTGAATCCCTTACTCCTTACGCTGATATTGCGAAAGAAGTTGGTTGCAGTGAAGAAGAAGTGATAAACCTCCTCTCTACACTAAAAGAACAAGGAGTTATCCGCAGATTTGGTGCAAGCATAAAACATCAGAAAGTAGGATATAACTTCAATGCTATGGTTGCTTGGAAAATTGATGATTCACTCATCACAGAAGCAGGAAAAATTGCTGCAACATTTTCTAATATATCGCATTGCTATCATAGACCAAGCCCTGATACATCTAAATGGAACTATACCCTATTTACTATGATTCACGGCATGGAAGAAAATGATATTCAAGATACCATAGATCAACTTATAAAAACAACTGAATTACAAGAATACGCTATACTCGAAAGTATAAAAGAACTAAAAAAGACATCAATGAAGTATTTTTAGTTTTGAAATTTAATTTATGACTTTTAAAAGGGAAATCACATTTTTTTTAAACAATGTGATTTCCCTTTTCTACGACTATTACTTTTTACATTGCTACTTTGTTATTTGGAAGCTTTAATTATAATTGAATCCTCATCATGCCAAAAAATACTTCCTTTTATTATTCCTTTGCTTTTCCAAAACTCTTTATTATTTTTGAAGCTTAGATATCCCTTTGCTGAGAGTGGAAACGTCCAAGTATAATTTTTTTTCATATCAAGTTGATATTCATGGCTTATATTTTCAATTGCAATTTGCGCTGCTCTTTCTTGCACTTTTTGCCCTAATGATAAGTCTTGCGCGCCCGCTAAAACTTTTTTGTAGAAGTTTTCTTCATAGGCAACTCCAATTCTTATAACAGGAATACGGGCTTGCCATGTTTTGTAGAGTCCTTGTGCTAAAATCTCAATTGTATCCTCTTGATTCCATACTTTATGCTGATTATTTTTCCACATCAAAGCAAGTTTAGTTCCATCTACTACTAGGCATGGGTAAAATCTCATAAAATCAGGTGACAATGAAACTGACTTTTCAATATCTTCTAGAAAATCATTTGCTTCGTGCTTAGGCAAATTAGGTAGTAACTGAATACCGAGTTCAAAGCCGTAACTCTTTACTCTATTACATGCACCTTCAGCAGTTTTCGAGCTATAATTTCTATTGGATGCAAATAATGACTCATCTTTGAAAGTTTGTATTCCAAGTTCGATAGTATCAATACCTTTTTCTTTCATTTGACTGAGTCTTTCATCATCACAAGAATCTGGTCTTGTAGATACTCTTGCTTTTGCTATCAAGCTTTCATTTTTACACTTTTCAACAAAATCCAAGCAAAATTGAAATTCTTTTTCAGGAAGGGCAGAAAAAGTTCCTCCATAAAATGCGAGTTCTGATATTTGATTACGATTTTTCTTCTCTTTTAAATGAAAATATGTTTCTTCAAGTTGCTTTAAAATTTTTTCTGTAGCTTTTAAAGCGAAGTCATTTTTAGTTCCTGTTTGAAGTGACTGGTTACAGAATACACATATCTGCGGACAACCAAAAAAGGGAATAAAAAAAGGAACAAGAGAATATTTTCTTTCTCTTTTTACATTTAAATAAACAGTGGAAATTTTACTAATAATCATAAATAACGACGTTTTAGTCAATAAATTAGTTGTAAGTGAAAAAATAATTAACGGTAATGATTTTAAAATGTGCCTATAATCTTATTGACTTAATAGTAAAAACTAGATATATATGTCTTAAAGTTATATGCAGATTTTTCTAGAAAGATAGCTTTAATGATTTTGTTTGTCTAGCTAAAAAAAGGCAGGAAAAATGTCAGACTGTATTTTTTGCAAAATAATTCAAGGTGATATACCTTCTTCTAAAATTTATGAAACAGATAAGGTATTTGTATTCTTAGATATTGCTCCTATGAACTTTGGGCATGCGCTTGTTATTCCTAAATATCATAGTGAAACAATACTTGATTTACCTCTTGAATATGCGCAAGATGCATTAGAAGCTCAGCAAAAAGTCGCCACTGCTCTTATGAAGGGACTTGGCGCGAGCGGTTTTAATTGTATTCAAAATAATTTTCCATCATCTGGTCAAGTTGTACCTCATGTGCATTGGCACATCATCCCACGGTATGACGCAAGTGAGTTTCCTATGTGGAAACATAGTGCATACAATGGTATTGAACATATGAAAGAAATTGCCGATAAAATTACTGCTCACATATAACAATCACAATTTCTTATTAAAATTGTCTCAAAAAATTTATTATACAACCTTAGATTAGGAGGAATTATGAACAAAGCACTAACGAAGGCTGATATCGTTGAAGCCGTTTACGAAAAAACAGAAAGAAATCGCGCAGAAGTAAAACAAATTATTGAAAACCTACTTGTATTGATGAAACAATCAATCAAAAAAGATCATTCATTACTTGTTAGTGGCTTCGGCAAATTTGAAGCTTATGATAAAAATGCTCGTAAAGGGCGTAACCCACAAACTGATGAATCTATTACTCTTCCTCCTCGTAAAGTTGTAGTATTCAGACTTTCTAGAAAATTCAGAGTTGAACTTAACGGTGAAGAAGCGTAAGCACCTAACCTGTTCTATTCAATGATCAATCTTGTAAGGGTGCGTGAATTTGTTTCATGCGCCCTTTTCCTTCTTTATAAGCGTATTTTAAATAGGACTTGACTTTATTGAGAATCAATACTATTATGAAGACAACAATAAAGGAGCACTTATGCAATTAAAAGATTTTGCTGATTATACAATTGATTGGAATTTATCCCCTGAAGATGCTGTAACCCTTTACTTAGAATGGGGAAATAATGACTGGCACGCTGAACACCCACCTGTTCGTTCAAAAGATGATGTAGCTATTTACTTTGTCATAGATCACTGGCTTGAAAAACCAACACTTAGACTTGTAAAAAGAAATTCAGATGAAGCGATTGATTTGTTCTCTTGCGATTTACCGACTGAACTTGAAAAAGAATTTCATGAAGATTTTGGTAAATTAAAAGGTGTTTCAATGCCACCGGACTACATAAAAAAATGGATTAAAATTCAAATGTACGGAAAAGAATAATGCAAACTCAAAGCTATAAATTATGGCTAGAAAATGCAAAAAAATTATGTATAAAAAGCGGAGCAGAAATATCTGCTCCTCTTATTTTATTGCAATTCTACACCAACAAGTCAAAAGCGTATATAATCTCGCATGATGAGAACGAGTTGAGTGAAGATGTTATCAATATACTAAATTCAATGCTTAATAGATTTTTAGCAAATGAACCTCTTGCCTATATTACTAAAACTAAAGAGTTTTATGGTAGAGATTTTTTTGTTGATGAAAACGTTCTTATCCCTCGACCCGAAACAGAGCTAATCGTCGATAATACAATAGATTATTTTAAAAATGTAAATTATCCTATATCTTTTTGTGATGTTGGCACCGGTTCGGGCTGTATTGCACTTTCAATATTAGCTGAAATAGAAAATAGCTCTTGTATCGCTTATGACATAAGTCAACCATCCATTAATATAGCTAAAAAAAATGCTGAAAGTCTTCAATTATCGAATAGAATACAATTCATTCACTGCCCTATCGAAGAAGCAAAAGAAGAAACTAAATTCGACTGTATAGTTTCTAATCCTCCTTATATCCCTGAAAATGAATATATTAATCTAGATAAAAATGTTAAAGATTATGAACCTGAACATGCTCTAACCTCAGGAATAAATGGATTTGAAATTATCTGGGAAGTAATCAATTTTGCGCAAAAGAACTTAAAACCAGGAGGACTTCTACTCATAGAACATGGATATAATCAATCTGATCAAGTACTTAACTACCTAAACTCGCAGAATCAATGGGCAGAAGTTCAAGCTATAATAGATTACGCCGGAATAAAAAGAATTGCCAAAGCTGTTAAAATTTAATCTTTAGTTGTTAAAAAACAACACAACATTAAAGTAAGTGTTGTTAAAAAGTCACAATATAAATAATATAGATATAGTCTAGAAATGAACTATCTATTCAAGCCATTATGAACAAGCTAAACCCATAAAAACAATTGGCACATAATTTGCATACCATTCATTGATTTTATGACGATTGGAGGAATTATGTTCCAAAGTACACTAGCAAAAACTGTTCAACTCAACGGAATAGGCTTACACTCAGGCGAAGACGTTCGCATGAAGCTTTCCCCTGCACAAGCAAATTCCGGAATTATATTTACCCTACATTCTAAAAATGGTGTATCAACTATAACTCCATCTCCGGAAGCAGTTACAACTACCGAGCTTGCTACTACCTTAAGTGTTGGCGAAGCATCACTCTCAACAGTTGAGCATTTACTTGCAGCTATTCAAGGCATGCAAATTGATAATATAAATATCCATGTATATGGTAATGAAGTTCCAATTCTTGATGGTTCTGCTCTGCTTATAGTTGATGCGATAAAAAAAGCAGGTCGCAAAACTCTACCTCAAGAAAGAGTATACGCTAAAATTACAAAACCTTTTTCTTTTGTTGAAGGTAACAAAAGTATTATAGCAAGACCTTATAGCGGACTCTATATTGACTATACTATTGACTTTCCTCACCACACTATAGGAAAACAAAGATATACAATTGACATCAACCAAAATTCTTTTGAAGAAATTGCAAAATCTCGCACATTCGGATTCTTGAAAGAAGTTGAATATCTCCACTCAAAAGGGTTGGCGCTAGGTGGTTCATTAGCGAATGCTATTGTACTAGACGAAGAAGGAGTTATAAACCCTGACGGATTACGTCATAGTGATGAATTTGTTCGTCATAAGATTCTTGATTTTGTTGGCGATATTGCAATGCTAGGCATGCCTCTTCAAGGTGCATTTGAAGTTAAATGCTCGGGCCATAAACATAACAACTTATTCCTACACGCGCTTACTAAAAGTGATGCTATGGAGCTTTCAAATAATAATAACAAATTGTTTGAAGAAATACGTGAAAATTATAACTCTATTCCTTTAGCTGCTTACTCAAGCATTTAGGTTTTTTAAAATAAATTTTGGAAAGTAACATTTTTTTCTTGACTATTTTTAAAAAAAGAACTATACATTCCAAATCAAACGCGCCCGTAGCTCAGTAGGATAGAGCAGTAGCCTTCTAAGCTATTGGTCAGGAGTTCGAATCTCTTCGGGCGCGCCATTTTAAAATAATACCTACATTTTTGTAGGTTTTTTTTTGCTCATTTTTATGAGAAATTATATTCAACTCGGCAAGTTCAACTTTTTGAACTCTTTATTTAACCGGTAATATTTTTTGTACAGATTTTATACATATATTTATATGAAATATTCATTTAAAATCATATTCTATTGAACATTGAATGAGATTTTAGTTGACATAAAGTTTAATAAATTATATGATAAAGCATCTGGCGAAAATAAGTAACAACATGTAATAAATTTATTGTGAGGGATTAACATGAACTTCAAAAAACACATTCTACCGCTTATCGCTTATACTGCTGTTGCACCTGTTGTAGCTTTTTCTGCAGTAGATGCTAATGCAGCAGAGGACGTACCTGCAGTTATTGCTCAAAACGAGCCTACTGTAGTGGTTGGATCAGATGAAATTACACATCCATTGGTTGTAACTCCACTTATAGAAACAGAAGCTCCTAAAGTTTCTCCACTTATAGATGCTATAGAAGTTTCAGTTTATGATTCAATGAAAGCTGTATTGTATTACTCACCAACACTCCGTTCAATCAGAGAAAACAGAGTTGCACAACAATATGAAGTTGAAAAAGCTAAATCAGGTTATTATCCATCTTTAGATATTACCGGTACGTACGGCGTAGCATATACCGATAACCAAGCTACAAGAAATGCTACAAGCGGAAATGAAAACAATTTCAACGGTTCTTCAACCGGTTCTGCATCAGCAACATTAACTCAAATTTTATGGAACGGTCAAATTGTTTCAAATACAGTAGATTATAACATCTTTGTTCTTGAATCTCTTGACAATCGTGTTTATGATAACGCAACCACATTAGCTCTTGAAGGGCTAATTGCTCACACTGATATTGTAAGAACTAAAAAAATTCTTGATCTTACCGTAAGCTATGTTGATAAACACAGAGAAATTCTTAATCAACAAATCGCTTTAAGTGCTTCAGGTATCATGACTGAAGCTGATGTAACACAAGCGCAAGGTCGTCTTGTTCGTGCAACTGCTGATTTAAGAAATGCTGAAAATGCATACAAAAATTCAATCAACAACTACGAACAACTTACAGGGCATGAACTCCCTACTTACTTCCTAGACCCAATTCTTCCACAACAAGAAATTCAGTCTCCTGAAGCTATTATCAGCACAGCTCTTATGAGAAACCCTAAAGTTAACGCTTTACACTCAGACTATCAAGCAGCTTACAAACAAATTGATATCGCTGAAGGTGGCTACCACCCAGAAGTAACACTTACTTTTGGTGCTGAATATGATGACCCTTCTATCGAAACTTATGGTTCTGACAAAGCTTACACAACAAGTGCTTCTGCAACTTTAGGTGTATCTTGGAACTTATTTAATGGTTTTGCAACACAAAATACTGTTTTAGCTGCTAAAGCTAGATCACGCATGGCTCGTGAAGATACCATTGCTCAAATCGACGCTGTAAAAACTGAAGCTATTCAAACTTACAACGATTTACAAAATGCTCAAGAACTTCGCACAGTATACGAAGATGCTAAAATGTACAACTTAGCAACTAGAGATAACTATTTATCACAATTCTCATTCGGTACACGTTCACTTCTTGACGTTTTAGATGCAGAAACAGAACTATACACAACACAAGTGCAGTTGGCGACATCTGAATCAAATATCATCGTAAACTCATGGAGAGTTTTAGCTCTTCAAGGAACTTTACTTGATGATTTAGATATTACACCTACAACTTACGAAACCCCACTTCCACCTGCATCATTTGATTTTGACTAAACAATAAGATTGGGAACACTATGCAAACTAGCAATATGAAGACTGAGTTAGAGAATAAGCAACAAGAGAAAAATGGTAATATACAAGAAAAGCAAACAGCTAACAATTCTCCTAGTAGTTCTGTAGATATTGGTCTTGCACCTCGCGAAGTTGATTTTTTCCCACCGTTAGTACAAAGTTTTTCGGCACTTTTCTCCCTTTATGGGAGACAAGTGTCGAGTAATGCAATAAATTTTGCGCTTGGTAATAGCGCACCTTCTCCTGCATCCTGCCAGAGAGCAGCAAAGCAGTTAGGTCTAAACTCGCGTATCGTCCATAAACCTGAAATACGCGATATATTAGATACAATATTACCTTCTATTCTTATTCTACAGAATCAGCAGTCATGCATTCTCGTTGAAAAAAACGGTAACACTGCACAGATTATCATGCCTGAACACGGTAGCACTGTTACTACAATTGAAATTGATAAATTACAAGAAATTTACTCCGGCTATGCAATTTTTGCTGCATTAGATCCGATGGCCGATAAACGTCTTCATAGCATTGTAAAAATACAAACAAAACGTTGGTTTTGGGACGTAGTATGGCACTATATTCCTCTTTATCGTCAAGTTATCATTGCAACAATTGCTATTAACTTACTCGTACTTGTAGGCCCTTTATTCTTCATGAATGTTTACGATAGAGTTGTTCCTAACCTTGCTTATGATACTCTATGGGTTTTAGCAGTAGGCGTACTTGTAGGATATATCTTTGAATTCATTCTAAAAGTTCTTCGTTCCAACTTTACTGATAGAGCAAACAAAAACATCAATACTATTGTTACTACAAGATTGATGCAAAAAATTATGGAAATGCGTCTTGAAGATAGACCGGATTCATCAGGTGCTCTTATCAACCACATGAAGGAATTTGAATCTTTACAGGATTTCTTTAGTGCTGTGAGCTTGCTTACCGTTATCGATTTACCTTTTATGATTCTCTTCCTATTTGTTGTTTTCTTCATTGGCGGTAACGTTGTTTATCTTCCAATTATAGCGATTATCATACTTATTTGTTCAATTCTCATACTCCAAATCACAATTAAAAAATTTAGTTTGCTGAATCACCAGTCAAACGTTGAAAAAAATGCTCACTTAGTTGAAATGATTACCGGTATGGAAGCAATTAAAATGGCAGTTGCTGAAAACCGTATGTTACAAATTTGGGAAAAAGTTATTGCTTATTCAGCAGAAGTTAGCACAAACTCCAAAAAAACTACAACTTTAGCTGTAAACTTTGCTACATTTATAAGCCATATTGTTTCAGTAACTCTTATTGTTTGGGGTGTTTACCTAATTGGTTCACACAGTCTTACAATGGGTGGACTTATTGCTTGTAATATTCTTATAGGTAGAGCAATGTCATTTGTTATGCAATTAGCTTCGCTTATGACACGTTATCAACAAGCAAAAGTTTCTTTACAAGTTCTCAACCACTTAATGGAGCTTCCATCAGAGCGCCATACAAGTTCTCATCTTGTAGAATTTGGCGACTTGCCACACTCACTTGAATTAACAAAAGTATCATTTGCATATAAAGGTGCACACCTACCTACTATTGACGATGTAAGCCTTACAATCAATCCAGGTGAAAAAGTTGGTATTATCGGAAACATGGGTTCAGGTAAATCAACTATGGCTAGACTCTTATGCGGGCTCTATACTCCAACAGCCGGTGCAGTAAAATTTGGTGGTGTTGACTTGCGTAGACTAGATATGTCCGAATTAAGAACTCGTGTGAGCTTCCTACCACAGGATCCACTCCTTTTCCACGGCACAATTCGTGAAAATATTGCACTTGGTTCTGTTCATATCCCTGATCAACTTGTTGTAAGAGCAGCTTGGATTGCCGGCGTTCATGAATTTGTTCAACACACTCCTGAAGGTTATGCAATGCAGGTTGGTGAGAAAGGTCAAAATCTTTCTGGCGGTCAAAGACAGGCAGTTGCATTGGCTCGTGCACTTCTTCATGATCCTGATGTAATTATTCTTGATGAACCAACAAGTAATATTGATGGTGCAACAGAAGCTAGAATCAAGTCTAGATTGAAGAAAATAATTCAAAATAAAACTTTAATCATTAATATGCACAGAATGAGCTTGCTAGAACTAACAACACGACTTATAGTATTACAAGACGGTAAGGTTGTTGCTGATGGTCCTACAAAAGAAGTTTATGCATGGCTTAACAGTAAACAACAAGCTCCCACATCTAATCAACAGTCAACTCAAGTAAAAAATACACTTGTGAACAATTCACCGGGTAATACAGATCCAAGAAGAGTTATACCTAAAGAATCAGAGGCAAATAACGCACAGGAAGACGTAAAACCTGATGACTTTGTTAGAACAACAACTGATTAATTGTAGATGCTTTCCTTATTAGTACGATATATTAGGGACAAAAGCCGTAATTCTAAATTACTACATTCTAGCTTATGAGAAATTACTATGAATAAAGAACAAAACACTAATATAGCAAAAAATCCTAAAGCAGGGAAAGACTACTCTCCAAAATCCGGAAAGGATTACTCACCTAAAGCTGCTGCCCCAGTTGAAGCTCCTAAAGAAGTAGCTCCTAAACCTGAACCGGCTTCAGTTCCTTTGGCGAAAATTGATCCTGTAAAAATGGCTGTTCCTGCTGATGCTGTTACACAAAATGCTAATGGCGAAATTGAACTTTCTCCTGATTATATTGAGAAAAAAGAAAATAAACGTCCTATTAATAGCGATAAGCTTCAACAAGAAACTGGTTCTGAGGCAGAAGAATTATTTACTGCTAAAAGAAAAAAACCAACAAATGAAGAAAAAGAATATATGTCAGATATTGACGCAGTTTGGAACGATACTGGTTCTACGCGTCAACGTGCTGTAACATTTCTTATTCTTGCACTTCTTCTTAGCTTTATTGCTTGGGCTTCTTGGGCTACAATTGATGAGCTTACTAGAGGCCAAGGTCAAGTTATTGCGTCCTCCGGTACTCAGGTTATTACTCACTTAGAAGGTGGTATCCTTACAGATATCCTCGTGACAGAGGGTGTTATCGTTGAAGAGGGACAAATTTTAGCTAGAGTTGAAAACGTTGCTGCTGAAAGTGTCTATCGTGATACTCAAACTAAAATTTATGAATTAACTGCTAGTATTATACGCTTAGAAGCAGAATTAAATGATGAACCGTTGCAATATTCTCTAGAATTATCAGAAGCTGCACCGAACATTGTTACTTTACAAACTCAAGTATATAATACTCGTCGCCGTCAATTTTTATCAGAAATAGATGTTCTTAATACTCAAAGTCAACAAGCGGGCTATGAGCTTGATGATATGGAGAAAAAACACCGCACAACAACCGAAGCTCTTGCTTTAGCATCGCGTAGACTTGATCTTTCAAGACCAATGGTTGCCCAAGGACTTTATGCAGAGGTTGACTTCTTAAACCTACAACAAGAAGTTGTAAATCTTCGTGGTGAGCTTGAATCTTTAGAGAATAATATTTCTAAAGCAGAGATTGTTGTACAAGAATCTGAGTTAAAGAAAAACCTATTTAAATCTGAATACAACTCTAGAATAATTGAAGAAATCAATAAAATTACTTCTGAACGTAATTCACTTGAAAAGAACTTAACTACAGGTTCAGATAGAGTTGTGAGAACAGAAATTCGTTCACCAATGCGTGGCGTTGTAAACCAAATAGTTCTTAACACTAAAGGTGGTGCTGTTAAGCCTGGTGAACCGATCATGGAGGTTGTACCTTTAGATGATACTTTACTTATTGAAGCTAAAATCAGCCCAGCTGATATCGGTTTTATTTATCCAAATCAGAAAGCAGTTGTTAAACTAACAGCTTATGATTTCTCAATTTTCGGTGGTTTAGAAGCGAAGGTTGAACAGATTAGTGCAGATACAATTCAAGGTCAAGGGCAACAAGCAAATGAATACTTCTACCTTGTAAAACTCCGCACCACTGAAAATAGTTTAGAGTACAGAGGCGAAACTCTTCCTATTATACCAGGTATGATTGCAAGTGTTGATATTATCACAGGTAAGAAAACAATTATGCAATACCTCCTCAAACCAATCTTAAAAGCTAAAGACAATGCTTTACGTGAAAGATAGAAATAAGGATAAAATATCATATCTTATATCCATAATTAGTTCTATAAGACGCCTTAAAGGTTCTTATAAGATTCTAAGTAGTATATTAATATGTATATTTTTTTCGATATCAGATGTAAGTCTGGCTTATTCTGCTGAGAAAATACTTCTTTTTGGTAAAATGGAGTTTAAAGGCAGAATTAAAACCCTACCCCAATGGGTTAAAGTACTTGAAAAAAATGCTAAAAACCCTATCTTTTCTGACGACTCACAACTAAATTCAAAAACAACATGGGGTCAGTTCAAACAAGAACTATCTACATTATCTAAAAAAGAACAACTAAATAAAGTGAACCTTTTTTGGAATAGATGGCCCTATCGACTAGATAATCAAGTCTGGAAAACTCCTGATTACTGGGCAGCTCCTTATGAATTTAAGAAAAATTCTGGTGACTGTGAAGATTATGCAATAGCAAAATACTTTACCCTTAAGGAACTCGGCTTTTCTGTCGATGATATGCGTATAGTTGTTGTTATGGAAACAATCCGTAACATCGCCCATGCGGTTCTTGCTGTTTATTTAGATAATGATGTTTATATTTTAGACAACTTATCAAATGCTGTGTTATCTCATACAAAATTACGAAACTATGATGCCCAATATTCAGTTAATGAAAAGTATCGTTGGGGTCATGTAAAAGCTAAAAAGAAATAATCTGATATGGAGTCAACAATGAAAAGTCCTGAACAGAACCAAAAATCTTCTGTTGCTAAGAAAAGACAAGCCCTTGCTATTGTTGTTTGTTTATTAATTGCAATTTGTGGTGTTGCCTATTATGTTTCAAACCTCAATTATGAGAAAAAGAAAGCTGATATCCTAAATGCTGAAAATATCAATCTAACAAGCTGGGTTCAAGGTACAATCCAAGCTATGTCAATTTGGGTTGAAAGCATTGATGAACAAGGTCAACGTATCAGTAATTCAGATTCATACCGCGGCTTTATTGAAGATGTTAGACTAGCAGGCAGTGAAGTTGCTTCTGAAATTAATACTTCTGATATTGTTACTTCTCAGTTAGATTCAAACTATGATGAACTTATTGACCAAGTACCTTTTTGGCGTAGTGCTCTTTATGACTATATGAATAATATTGGCATGTTCGACGCGCGTATCGTTAATGGTGAAGGCGTTACAATTCTTTCTGCGCTTCAAATCCCTACAGCAATTACTCCTACTCAAGCACAAACTGTAAAAAAATCTATAGATACTAATAAAATATCAATTTCACCAGTGCGCACATCCGCTTCAACAATGGTAATTGATTACGCTCTACCTATTCTACCTTTTGTGTATGAAGAAAATGATCCTCCAATTGCTGCTGTTCTCTTTACTCTTCCAATTACAAATCAAATTGCACAGTTCTTATCACGTGATATTCATGCTGAAACTCAAACCATTCCATATATTATACAAAAAAATGGCGAAACATTTCAAAATATTCAAATTCACACTCCAAAACCGACTGATATCACAACAAAGTTAGATTTCAACTCTTCTCAAGTTCTACCTTTTGGACTAAGAACTTCAGTTAATGGTACAACACAAGTTTATTCTTATGCTGAAAAAGTTCCTGAGTTGGATATGTGGGTTGTACTTGAACTCCCGGCTGACGTTATCACTAGCACCTTTACCTCTATGGCTTGGACAATTTATGGTCTTGGAGCACTTGCAAGTATTGGTGTTATCTTACTATTTGCAATGATCTGGTGGATGATGATTGGTAAAGAACAAAGAGAAGCAGCAGAAAAATTTAGAAAACTTTATGATGTTATAGCACAACAAAAAGGGCTTCTCGACAGTATTAACTTATCATTAGAAGTTGGTCTAATAATGATTGATACAGACGGGAAAATAAAAATTTCTAACAAAACTTTTAATGAAATAGTTGATAAAGATGAAGAAGGAATGGTTGATGCTAGCTTACTTTCTGTATTTGAAGGGCAAGTAGCAGGCATATTTATGGATAAAGTTGATAGTGTAGTTGCAAATGATACACACTTGACTTTTGAAGTAGAAATACCAAAAAGTGGATCTGCTTACCTATATCGTGTAACACTTTATCCTTTCCATGATGACTACGACGACGGTGTAGATATTTTAGGTGCGGTTGCAACCCTTCAAGATATTACTGAATTTAGACGTAATAGTGAAAAGAATAAAAAACAACAAGCGAATATCATTCAAGCCTTTGTTCGCGCTATTGAAGGTGTTGACCCATATTTAACCGGTCACTCACAAATGATGAGTAACGTAGGTATACTTATGGCAAAACATATGGGCATGAATGAAGAAGAAATTTCTACTATTCATAACGCGTCTATCTTCTCTCAAGTAGGAAAACTGTTTATCGACAGAGAAATTCTTATAAAAACTGGAAAACTTACTGAAGAAGAACTAGCAAAAATCAAACAACTGCCTGAAAAAGCATATGAAGTTCTTTCTGGTATTGGTTTTAGTGCACCTATTGCAACTGCTGTACGACAAATGTATGAGCAACTTGATGGTAATGGCTATCCTAACAAACTAACTGATGGTGATATTATTATCCCAGCTCGTATTCTTGCAATAACAAACTCATTCTGCGCCCTTATTAGCGAAAGATCTTTTAGAGCAGGATTGCCTATTAGTGAAGCAATTGCGAGACTAAAAGAAAGCCCTAATAAGTTTGATTCTGAACTTCTTGAGGTTCTTACTGAAGTAATTAAAACTCCTGAAGGTGCTACCGCACTTACCGTTGATAAAGATTAAAGAATAAGACCATGCAGCCGTTTATACAGTTGCATGGTCTAGCTAAATTTCTAAACTAAACGGAAAAGACATGAAAATTCTTTTTATTTCAAAATATTGTCCTTCACATTTTCAAAATATACTTTTATACTTTTCTGTTAACCCACAAAATCAAATCCATTTTTTTTCTGAATATAGACATCAAGAGTTAGCTCTAAAAAATGTAACATATACAAATATTCGTTTTCCGCGAGTCCAGTATAAAGGTAGTAAACCTGAACAAACTTCCATCAGACTACTAAGGCGATCACTTGCCTTTTCAAATGCGCTTGATAGACTAAAAAATACCGGCTTTATACCAGATATAATTATTACAGACACTAATCACGCCTGCTCTTTAAATTTGCCCGAAATATTTCCTAATATCCCAACAATTGGTTTTTGTGAGTGGTTTTTCCAAAGTGAACTTTCTCCTCAAAGTGATAAAAAAGAAGGAGACGAATACTCACCTGAATTTTTACCATTTAAAATCAATAATATGTTCCAATTAGAAACTTTAAGAGCTTGTACAAAACTCTTTACTTTTTCACAATGCCAAAAAAAATCTTTTCCGGAATTTATACAAAAGAAAATATCTGTAGTGCCACAAGGCATTAATACTGATTTCTTTGCGCCAAAACTAGAAAAGAATAAAATTCCATCTTTTTTAAATGGATATGAAGATAGTGAAATAATTTTACTGTCATACAGAAATACAAAGGATGAACAAACTCTTTCTCTTACTTTGGATTCGCTGAAGCTTATTTTTGAAAAAAGAAAATATACAAAGCTACTTCTTTTATCACGCACAAACACAAACCCTGAAGAAATTCAGAAAATAGTAGGCCTAGCCCAGCAAAGACTCCAAGAGTTTAGCGACAGAATTATAGTACACACAAACGCGACCATAGAAGAGTATAAATTCGCTCTTCTACGTGCTAGAGTTTTACTCTATCCATTCAGCATGCTCTTTGCTAATACATCGCTTTTTGAAGCTTTTAGTTGTGCTACAACAGTTATTGCACAACAATCATCTGCGCTTGAAGAATTTATTGTAGATGGGGAAAATGCCTATTTTCATGCTTATGACAGACCGGACAGTTTAGCACAACTTATAGAACAAGTTCTAATTGATCCGGGTTTATCGAAAAAACTTAGAACACAAGCACGAAAACAAGCAGTTACATCATTATCAATTAAAACCGAGCTAAGAAAAATCGTTAAAACTATTGAACCTTTTATTCAAAACTAGATTATTCGTTTTTGCTAAATGCAAGAAGTACATTTTCAATAATAGCTAAAGCAAGCTTTTGGTCTTTTTTTGACAATTTTTCAAGTTGATCACTTAGGTAGTTGGATCTGGTTTCTGTGCTTTCATTTTCACTGCGGAATAAATCAAGCACTGAGCACTCTAAAACACTGGCTAAAGATTCTAATCTTGAGAATTTAGGTGCAATAACACCCTTTTCCATACGAGATAGTGATTCTTGCTCAATTCCAAGCATAGAAGCAACTTCTACTTGCGTGTAGCCCAATCTTCTTCTTTTGGTTGCTATCTTATTACCAACTCTTTGTGCCAAAGTTAGATTGTTTTCATTTTTTTTAATAGCCATAGCGACCTCTCTATTTTACATAGCCTATTCAAAAAATACAATTTCATTTGAATAAAACTACCATTACTCCGAATGTATACTTTTAAATATAGATTCTTTATAAATATATAAACACTATTTTGAAATTTTGCAACATCTATAATATATTGATTTTATAGATAATTTTTTATCGATTCTTCTATCTACTTGTTCTCTCTTGTTAAAATGGAATAATTTTTTATCATTAACCATAAAAAAATACATTCTCTATAGTTATTTCTAACCACAAAGAATGTATAATTTTTTAATATATGTTGCTATATCAACATAATAAGAATTTCAAAAATATTTTTTTTACGTATATACGTATAAGGTGTAAAAAGTGATATTTTGAACAATGTTATATAGTATACTTTACGCGTCTAAACATTTCACAGCTGCATCCAAATCAGTTGGACGCAAAACAAGAGTAGCTTTTTCTGTGCACGGTTTAATAAAAACATACATATATTCAACGTTCACACCGCAGTCGGTAAGCTTTTTCATTGCTTTATGTAAACCACCTGGGAGGTTATCAACTTCTACTTCTAATACTTTTGAAAGTCGAACTGTTACGCTATTCTCTTTTAGTATATCTGAAGCTTTTTTAGCATCATCTACGATTAAACGTAGGATACCAAAGTCAGAAGTATCAGCTAGTGATAAAGCTTGTATACTGATTTGAGCCTCAGCAAGCAATGCTGTTATCTCTGTAAGACGCCCCGGTTTATTCTCTAGAAAAACAGAAATTTGATCAATAATCATAGCATATCCTTTATCTATATGTGCTGAAATCTATTATTTATACTTGAGAAGAATCGTCATCTTTCTTCTGTTCTTTTTTTGGTGTTACATCAATTTCATCAGGTTCAGTTGAAGCCTGTTTGAAGTTACGAATTGCTCTGCCGAGCCCACCACCGATTTCAGGTAGTTTTTTTGCCCCAAAAATAACAAGAACCAAAAGTAAAATTATTAGTAGTTCTTGTGTGCCAAGTCCGAACATACACCCTCCTTACGTTAGCTGTATATAATCATAAGTTTTGAATACTATAGTCTATTTAACAAAATAAGGCAAGTCTTTATAGACTTGCCTTTCATTTTAGCCGCAGCGTGAATGTGAACAAGATGGGCAAATATGGCAACCTTCTTGGAAAACCATAACTTCGCCGCATTCAGGACATTGCACTTTACCATCTAATGAAGAATTTGCATTTGCTTTCTCATTAGAACCTTTAAGATATTTTGTTTCTAAAACCCATGCAATTGCATCAGGCACTGAAAGAAGCATACCTTTTTTCTGGAACACAGGGTGCTCGCCGCCGATTCCTTTAAGTTGACTTACAATAGAACGAACATCAATACCTGATCTTAAAGCAAGTGAAACAAGTCTGCCAATAGCTTCTGCCTTAGCAGTTACTGAACGACCAGATTTTCCAATTGTTGCAAATACTTCAAAAGGAACACCATTTTCATCTTCATTTACTGTAAGATAGAGCACGCCTAAGCCTGTTTGCATTTTTTGTGTGAAGCCGGTTAAACGATCAGGGCGCTCTCTTACAACGATATGAGATTGTGATAAATCAAGTGATTGATTTTGTTTTTTCTCTGCTTCGCCTGTGTAAAGAACTTGAATTGACTTACTTCCATCACGATATACTGTTACACCTTTACAGCCTAAAGAATATGCAAGACGGTAGACTTTATCAATATCTTCAACAGTTGCTGAATTTTCAAGGTTTACTGTTTTAGAAACTGCGTTATCAGTGTATTTTTGGAAAGCTGCTTGCATACGTAAGTGTGCTTCAGGAGAAATATCCATAGCTGTTACATAAACATTGCGCATTTTTTCTGGAAGAACATCAATTTTTTTAATGCTACCATATTGAGCTAAAGCTTCCATAATTTCAGGTGATTGCATATTGTTACTTGCAAGTTCACGTTCAAAATAAGGGTTTACTTCTAAAAGTCTTTCACCATCCATTACGTTTTTCGCAAAACAAAGAGCAAATAAAGGCTCAACACCTGAAGAACAAGATGCAAGAATTGAAAGTGTTCCTGTAGGTGCAATTGTTGTTATTGTTGCGTTACGTAAAGGTGTGCCGCCTGCAAAGATTGATTCTTCAAATGCCGGGAATGCACCACGTTCTTTAGCTAATTGTGCAGATGCTACTCTACCTTCTGATTGGATGAAGCCCATTATTTTTTCAGCTAAAAGCACTGCTTCATCGGTATCATAGCCAAGTTCAAGCATAAATAATAAGTCAGCAAAGCCCATCACACCAAGACCAATTTTACGGTTGGTAAGAACTTTTTCTCTAATCAAGTCAAGAGGGTATACAGAAGCATCAATTACGTTATCGAGGAAACGAACTGAAAGATGAATTGTATTCTTTAATCCTTCCCAATCGATACATTTTTCAGGGTTATCAACACAATTTGTTGGAAGATAGAACTTTGCAAGGTTGATAGAACCTAAGTTACATGCTTCAAATGGAAGAAGTGGTTGCTCACCGCAAGGGTTGGTTGATTCCATATCGCCTTGAGCAGGAGTTGGATTGTCTTTATTTATTCTATCTAAGAAAACAATACCAGGATCGCCGCTTTGCCAAGCTTTTTTTACTAGAATATCGAACACTTCTTTAGCGTTTAATACTCCTTTAACTTCATTTGAGTGCGGATCAACAAGGTTATAATCTTCGCCTCTTTCAACTTTTTCCATAAATTCTTCTGTAAGACCTACGGAAAGGTTGAAGTTATTGAATTCACCATCAATTTCTTTAGCAGCGATAAATTCCATAATATCAGGGTGATTTACACGTAAGATACCCATGTTAGCACCACGACGAGTTCCACCTTGTTTGATTTGCTCAGTCGCAGTATTGAAAATACGTAAGAAAGATAAAGGACCAGAAGCCACACCACCAGTTGTTCCTACACGTGAATCTTTTGGACGTATACGTGTGAATGAAAACCCAGTGCCGCCACCGGATTTATGAATCATAGCTGCATATTTTACAGCATCAAAAATTTCTTCAATTGAATCGCCAACTGGAAGAACAAAGCAAGCTGCTAATTGCCCTAGGCGAGTACCGGCGTTCATAAGAGTTGGTGAGTTTGGCAAGAATTTACCATGATTCATCAAATCATAGAAGTTACGTGCTAATTCTTCAATTTTATATGTAGTTTCAGGATATTTATTTTCTTCAAGCGCCATTGTTGATGCTACACGCCAAAAAAGCTGTTTTGCATCTTCAACAGGCACTCCATTCTCATCTTTAATATAGTATCTTTTTTGTAATACTAGCTCCGCATTCGCCTGCAAATGCGTATTTTCTAAATCAGTTGGCATAGAAAGCATAAAGTCTATTCCTCATAATATTTGTGAATTATCTATATATTAAATAGATTTAGATACTAGCTAAATAAAAAACAAAATTCCCGATACCTGTGAAGATATCAGAAACTGTTTAGCCGTATCGGTCAAGTACATTATACAGACTTTTTTATTAAAATCTACCACTTAAAATCTAGTTTTCATGCAAAACATACTAATTTAATTTGTTAAAATTTAAATAGATTCTAAAAATATTTATCTATCTATTTGTAATTACAATAAAAATACTATTTTTCTTTACTCCTTGCTTTTCTTTACATCTATGTTAGTTTTACTTAACAGTTAGTTGAGGGGAGCTAAAATGTCTTATACAGCAAGCACATCAAATCAAACAGGCGAAGTTTCAACTTCACATATTATTTTAGTTATTAAGATGATACTCTGCGCTCTTTTCTGGGGCGGAACCTTTATTGCCGGAAAAATTTCTGCGCCTTATGCATCGCCTGCATTTATTGGCTTTATGCGATTTCTTACTGCTTCGCTTGTTCTCTTCTTAGTCCTACAAACAAAAGGCGGACTTCCTCATCTTAATAAAAAACAATTTTTAGGAATAACTATTCTTGCTCTTACAGGAATTCTTGCTTATAACTTGTTCTTTTTTCTTGGATTACAAACTGTACCTGCCGCAAGAGCATCGCTTATAGTGGCAAACAATCCACTTCTTATTGCTCTTGGAGCTGCTTTATTTTTAAAAGAAAAGCTCTCACCACTCCAACTTCTTGGTATATCTATCAGTATTTGCGGTGCTGCAACTATTATTAGCAATGGCAATATATTACAAGTGCTTTCAAGCTTTAGTTACGGTGATTTTGCAATTTTAGGTTGTGTTATATCTTGGGCTATCTATTCTTTAGTTGGGAAAGTTGTACTAAGAGGAATGACTCCACTTGTGGCTGTTACGTGGGCATGTATAATTGGAACTGTTTTCTTTGCTCCTTTTGCACTTTTCATGACAGACTTAAGCTCTATTCCATCTTTTCCTCTCGATTTTTGGCTTTGCACCGTATATCTTGGAGTTTTTGGTTCAGCTTTTGGATTTGTTTGGTTTTATGATGCTATAAAAGGGCTTGGCGCAACTAAAGCTAGTGTTTTTATAAACTTTGTTCCCGTATTTGGTGTACTACTTAGTGGTTTTTTCCTAAAAGAACCAATTACACTTGCTATGCTAATCGGCGGAATGTTTACTATTGTAGGTGTTTACCTTACAAACAAAAAATAAACTCTACATATTTCTTATGCTAGGGTGTGTTTCTAAATTAAATAGATTGATTTTTAGACAGATAACTTGAACAGGTGTATAGATTTTATACACCTTTTTTCATGTCAAACTTTAAAATAATCTGTATATTCAACATGTTACTACTTTGGCACGCTTCATGCTATATACTTTTCGTTGCGAATACGAGGTTTATATGAATAATTTATCAGTACAAAGAAAGTCATTTTCAAAAAGAATAATTTTTATTATTTTTTCGATATTTCTTCTTTTATTGTGTTTCTTTATACTTCTGTTTTCGTGCATGATTCTGTCCGATATTGATGCTTTGGTTAAAAGCGAAAATAGTATTTTGTTACTCCTCAATAATCTACTACAGCCAATAGTATCTTTATTTTAATATATACTTTTATGACCTCTCCTTAAAGTTAAATGCAAGAGAGCAGAAACTGCAACAACTGCTCTTTCCGATAAAAGGTAAAATTTATCGCAAGTGATTCTACCTTTTATCGGAGTACTACAAATTTCAAAACATCCTCCTTTAATATAGAAATTAAAAACGTTTCAAACATACTATTAATTACCTCCTTAATAGAATACAAAAAATAAAGACTCTTCCCCCCCCTAAAGAGTCTTTATTTTTGCTTAAAATGCTTCCCCTAAAAGCTATAAGACATAATTTACATTTTTCAATTTTCTTTTTCTTGACATTCTTGAGAGCTTGAACAATAATACAACTTATTTTAATTTTGAAGGCGGCACCCATGGCTGATTATAAAGATACATTAAATTTACCGAAAACCTCATTTGCTATGAAAGCAAATTTGAATCAAAAAGAACCAGAAACACTCAAATATTGGGACAGCATACAAGCGTATGATGAGATGATTAAAGCATCTGGTCAAAAAGGTGAATTTGTATTGCACGACGGCCCTCCATATGCAAACGGTAACATCCACTTAGGGACTGCTTTAAATAAAATTTTAAAAGATATCATTATTAAATCTAAAAATATGCAAGGATATTCTTCTCAGTATATCCCGGGTTGGGACTGTCATGGACTTCCAATTGAACATAAAGTTGAACTTCAACTTGGTGAAAAAAAGAAAACTGTCCCTGCTCATGTAGTAAGAAAACTTTGTCGCGAATATGCGCAAAAGTATCTGAATATACAAAGAAAAGAATTTATTCGCTTAGGTGTTCTCGGAATCTGGGAAAAACCGTATATGAGTATGGATCCAGCCTATGAATCAGCAACATCAAAAGAATTAGCAAATTTTGTTGAGCGCGGTTCTATCGTACGTAGTAAAAAGCCTATCTATTGGTGCGGCTCTTGTAAAACTGCACTTGCAGAAGCTGAGGTTGAGTACGCAGACCATACATCACCATCAGTTTATGTTCGTTTTCCTTTTAATGATGTACGCCTAAAAGACGTTTTTGAGCAAGCTGACCCAGAAAATGCTTATGTAATCATCTGGACAACAACTCCTTGGACTCTTCCAAATAACTTAGCAGTAGCTCTTAACCCTGAATTTGAATATGCTCTTGTAGCTTACGAAGGAAAACAATACGTATTTGCTGCTGACTTAGTTGAACAAAGTACTAAGCTTTTTGGTTGGGAAAACTATACTGTTCTTGGGAAAACTCTTGGTAAAAACCTCGAGAACTTAGAAGCAAGACACCCATTCTATGATAGAAAATCTCAAATTATCTTAGGTGATCACGTTACATTAGAAGCCGGTGTTGGTTGTGTTCATACAGCTCCCGGTCACGGTCGTGAGGACTATGAAGTTGGTCTAAAATACGGTTTAGAAATCTACTCTCCTCTAAATGATGAAGCTAAATACTACGAAAGTGTTGAATTTTTCAAAGGTATGAACGTTTTTGAAGCTAATCCTCACGTAGTAGAAAAACTTAGAGAAGTTGGAAATCTTATCTTTGATCAAAAAATTTCTCACTCTTACCCGCACTGCTGGCGTTGTAAAAATCCTGTTATTTTCCGTGCTACAACTCAGTGGTTCGTAAGCATGGAGAAAAACAATCTAAGAGAAAAATCTCTTAACGCAATCCGTAACGATGTTAAGTGGATACCTGCATGGGGTGAAGATCGTATCTTTAATATGATTGAAACTCGCCCTGATTGGTGTATCTCACGTCAACGTATGTGGGGTGTTCCAATTCTTGCGCTCCTTTGTGACGATTGCGGTGAAGCATGGAACGATCCTAATTGGATGCGTGAAATTTCTGAAAGATTTGCTAAACATACAACCGGTTGCGACTACTGGTATGAAACCGAAATTGAAGATGTTGTACCTGAAGGACTAAAATGTCCTCATTGTGGTGGAAATCACTGGAAAAAAGAAACTGATATCTTAGATGTTTGGTTCGATTCAGGAACAAGCTTTGCAGCTGTTGTTGAACAAAGAGAAGAACTTAGCTACCCTGCTACCCTTTATCTTGAAGGTTCTGATCAACACCGTGGCTGGTTCCACTCTTCACTTCTAGTATCAATGGGTACACGCGATCAAGCTCCTTATAAAGAGGTTCTTACTCACGGATATGTTGTTGATAAAGATAGCCGTAAAATGTCGAAATCAGTAGGAAATGTTATTGCTCCTCAAGATATTATGGCTAAATTCGGTGCAGATATTCTTCGCCTTTGGGTTTCTTCTTCTGACTATAGAGAAGACATCAGAATTTCTGATGAAATTCTTGCTCGTTTAACAGAAGCGTACCGCCGTATTCGTAACACTTGCCGTTACTTACTCGGAAGTATCAACGATCTTACACCGGAAGCTCTTGTTAAAGTTGAAGATTTACTTCCTGTTGATAGATATATGCTAGACGTTATAGTTCGTAACCATAATATGCTTCAACAAGCCTATACTGATTACGAATTCCATAAAGTTTACCATACCTTACACGGTCTTTGCGTAACTGAACTTTCATCATTCTATCTTGATGGATTAAAAGACAGACTTTACGCATCACTCCCTAATTCACTCGAACGCCGTTCAGCTCAAACAGTATTATTTGAAATATTAATGATACTTATAAGAGATATGGCACCTGTACTTTCATTCACAGCAGAAGAAGTATTAAAGTTCGTTCCTGAAGCTCTAAGACCTGATGTAAAAACTGTATTTGCAATTAGCGAATATCAAGCTCCTGCTCTACTTTCTGATGAAGAACTTAAAGATTGGGAAACAATTCTAAATCTTCGTTCAGAGCTTACAAAAGCTATCGAACCACAAAGAAAAGAAGGGCTTATCGGTCACTCACTCGATACAGCAGTAACTGTTTATGCAGATGCTAAACTTGTTGATATGATTGAGAAAAAAGCTATTGATATGCGTGAAATCTGTATTGTATCTCAACTTTCAATCAGACCTTACGCAGAAAAACC
>CAYJEN010000005.1:0-62378 GCA_964369185.1 uncultured Desulfovibrionaceae bacterium | reverse complement strand
CCTTTGCAAACCCCTTTTCTTTTTTCTCTCGTTCCTCGAGAAAAAAGGAAAAAGTCTTTTCAAAAAAATAATTTCCTTTATCATCAAAGTAAAGAAAGCTACTTTAGTTATGGTGGGAAAGTGGTAAATTAGTAACAAAAATCCTCCTTAAATTTGTGACTATAGATTTTAAGGAGGATTTTACTTTTAATGATAACTATTTTCGAAGCATATATTTTTCACCTCATCACCACTTTAAACTAAAAAACTCACCACATAATTTCATGCGATGAGAATTAAAAAGTTTTTTTGAAGGAAGGGGGAGAGAATTCGTTCTACGCTCGAGAGGGGGAAACCTCAACGTGGGAAAAGTTCCCTTTCAAAGTTGTGGTTTCCCCTTCTCTCGAATAAAAAATAATAGTTCTAAACTATTCAGCAACCCAAGCGATATCTAAACGTTGGAGAGTACCTTTTGAAGGGATACCGTTTTCGTCGTAGCCTGACATTGCGTAGTAGATATCAAGAGTTTTTTGGAATTCTTCACGGTCGATAAAGTTTCCTTTAGCTGGCCCGTCGGTAATTTTTGAGTAGAGACGCTCAAAGAGTACGTCATCATTGATGATACCGTTTTTGATGTTGAACATACGAGCAAGAACGATTGAACGTTCACCAACTAAGAATAACTCTTCAAGGCTTGTTACCCAGCCGGTAGTAGCTTCAACTACTTCAATAAGTTTAGCATAAGTCATTGTAAAGAGAGGAGCAATAACAAAGTTACAGATGCTCAAGGTGTTGTTCATAGCCCATGTTTTTTGAGCTTGTACGAAATAACGAGCTTTAGGTTCACCAAGTTCAAGAGCTTTAGGAGCTTCGGTTACACCCCAAGGGCGAATCATTCTTACGCCTTCACCTTGGAATGGTGATTCGTGAGGAGCTTCAACGTGGTCGCCACCTGTTGGAGATACCGCAAAACCAAGACCAACACCTGTTTTACCACGTGGATCGTGATAGCCAACTTCTTGCCCTTTAATTTGGATTGTGTAGTCGATAGTATTTTGCCCAATTTTTTCGGCAAGACGTTTTGAACCTTCAGCAAGATCAGCACCAATACCGGTTTTAGTTGCAATAGCTTCGATTAAAGCAAGCATACCTTCGCCGTCACCAAAGTTTACAGCTTTAGGATAAACACCCGCAAAATCATCATCTTTTAAAATTCCGCGCTCAACAAGTTCCATAGCAAAAGCAATTGTAGCACCACCTGAAACAGTATCAATACCAAGTGCATTTGAACGTTCATGAGCAGCTGTTACATGGTCGATATTAGATACGCAAGTCATAGAACCATAAGCAGCTAAGGTTTCGTATTCTGCACCGCCGTAACGTTTATCGCTCACGTTGTTTGTAACTTTACGTTTACAAGCAACAGTACATCTGTAACAAGTGTGTTGACCGGCATAAACTTCTTTATATCCGTCCCAACCGATTTTTTCAGCATCATCCCAAACGCTATCTTGCCAGTTACGCACCGGTAAAACACCACCGCTTTGTTGAGCCATTAAATGCTGCACTGTACCAAATTTACCCATGTTTTGAGTAGGTAAGTGGTTTTTGATTTCTGTACGGTGCCAAAGGTTTAATTCTTTTAATTTTTCAGGGTTTGCATACTCGATTGAGTTAGCATCACCAAAAGCAACAACAGCTTTCAGTTTTTTTGAGCCCATAACAGCACCGGTGCCGGAACGTCCATTTGCGTGTGCTAATTCATTGATAACACAAGCATAACGCACCATGTTTTCACCAGCAGGCCCAATAGATGCGATACGTGCTTTAGGATTTGTTTCAGAGCGAAGTTGATCGTATAAAGGAGCGTTCTCCATTCCCCATACGTGTGATGCATCACGTAATTCAAACTCGCCTTGATTTAGGTAAAGATATACTGGTTTAGGTGAAATTCCTTTGAAAACAAGAGCATCAAATCCGGCATGCTTCATAGCAGGCCCAAAATAACCACCGGCTTCAGATTCACCAAATCCACCTGTCATTGGGTTTAGGCAAGCAGTTGTGTAGCGTGAAAACCCTGAGAATGGAATGCCGGATACAACAGAACTTGAAAATACTAAAATGTTGTTTTCACCGTATGGGTCAGCATTTGCAGGAATAAGTTTGTGCATGTAGTATGATGCAAGGCAACCACCACCCCAGTATGTGCGATACCAAGCTTCTGAGTGTTCATCAATTGAACAAGTCCCTTTCGCAAGGTCAACCACTAAAATTTTTCCATTATAACCGTATGGCATAACATTTCCCCTTATAAATGTTTATTATTTCAATACATATAGCAATTTGTTAAAGAACTATAAGTAATAGAGTTTATTTTTATGTAAAAACAAGCACAATAAAAAAGCACTTACTAGATTTAGTTAAAAAATCCGGTTAAGTGCTCTAATTAAATTAATCATGATAGAATATGTAAAATCCTTTCAAAAATATTAGACCTACCGTTACATGAATTTTTAAAAAAGTCAATAAGGTAAAAAAAAATTTAATTGTAAATAGGCTATCAAAAACATATATTCAAGCGGATTTCACCGTTAAAACCAATAGATAAAAGATACCTAATATTAACATTTTAATAATTTTGGGTAAAATATGGACATTTTGCATTAAATTAATACAAAATGGGTAAATATTGTCTATTTTATAATTTGTGAAAAAATTAATTTATATCTAATATATTAATTTAAAAAGAATTATTTTTATTGGCACAGACATTGCTTATTGTGTGACAGTTTTGTTACTACAAAATTTGCTCACTTTTGAGCAATAAAAATACCCAGGAGATTACCCATGGCGAATATTGATTTTGTTGTCCATGAAGAAGGCGATGTCGTAGGCGTTATCGTCGTTGAGGGCATTAAAGCTGGACAAAAAATTACCGGCTGGATTATGCATGAAAATTTAGATATTGAATTTGAAACTATTAGTGATATTCCAATTGGTCACAAAGTTGCGTTGAAAGACTTAGCAGTTGGCGATACCATTTTCAAATATGGTGTTGATATCGGTAAAGTTGTTTCTCCTATCAAAAAAGGTGAACATCTCCACGTACACAACGTAAAGACCAAAAGGTGGTAGTAGAAATGACTAAAGTTTTAGCTTACAGACGTGAAAACGGACGCGTTGGTGTTCGTAACCACGTTATTATTCTTCCATTAGATGATATTTCTTTAGCTTCATGCAAAAGCGTAGAAAACAATGTTAAAGGCACACTCTGCATTGAACACCCATACGGACGTCTTCAATTCGGTGAAGATTTAGAATTGCACTTCCGCACCCTTATTGGTGCTGGTTGCAACCCTAACGTAGCTGCTGTTGTAGTTATCGGTATCGAACAAGGTTGGACAAACAAAATCGTTGAAGCTATTGCTGCTACCGGTAAACCAGTTGCTGGTTTTGGTATTGAACAAAATGGTGACTTCAACACTGTTTGTAATGCATCACGCAAAGCAAAAGAATTTGTTCACTGGGCAACTGAATTGCAACGTGAAGAATGCGACCTTAGCGAAATCTGGGTTTCTACTAAATGTGGTGAATCAGATACAACTTCAGGTATCGCAACCAACCCAACAGTTGGTAACGCTTTTGATAAACTTTGGAAAAATGGTAACACATTATTCTTCGGTGAAACTTCAGAACTTACAGGTGGCGAACACTTAGTAAAAGCTCGTTGTATCAACGATGAAGTTGCTGAAAAATTCCAACAAACTTTCGATCGTTACGCTAAAATGATTGACGATCACAAAACTTCTGATCTTTCTGATTCACAACCTACCAAAGGTAACATCGAAGGTGGCTTAACCACAATCGAAGAAAAAGCTCTTGGTAACATTCAAAAAATCGGTAAAGAATGTAAAGTTCAAGGTGTTCTTGGAATGGCTGAAATGCCACAAGGTCCTGGCTTATGGTTCATGGATTCTTCATCTGCTGCTGCTGAATGTGTTACATTGATGGCTGCTGGTGGTGCTGTAGTTCACTGTTTCCCTACAGGTCAAGGTAACGTTGTTGGTAACCCAATCGTTCCTGTTATCAAACTTTGCTCAAACCCACGTACACTTCGTACAATGAGCGAACACTTCGACGTTGACGTTTCTGGTCTTCTTAAGAAAGAACTTACACTCGACGAAGCTGGCGACAAACTTCTCGAAATGATCGTACGTACATCTAATGGACGTAACACAGCTGCTGAAGCTCTTGGTCACCGTGAATTTGTTATGACTCGTTTATACGAATCAGCATAGTTCTTTATCTTTCTATAGATAAATTCGAGGGGAAATCATTGTATAATGATTTCCCCTTTTTTTTGTATATAATAGTTATTGAACTATTTTCATAGTTGTTTTTTTATTAATTAAAAGATAGAACCTAATGTAATATCAAAATTTCTTTAATAAAACTTATATCAGCTGAATATATTGAAGAATGCTTACCCAAATAAAAATAGTTACTATTGAAAGGGTAGAAGTGAGAACAACAATTTGACCTGCAAGTTCATCATTCGCTCCCATATTTTGCGCCATTGTGTATGAAGCAATTGCAGTAGGACTTACAAACATAGCCATAAGAGCAGTAAGTTCTAATCCTCTATAGCCGAATAAAATACTAATTGGAATAAATACTAAAGGAATTAAAACTAGTTTTCCCATAACTGAAATAAAAAGGTCGTGTTTATACTTCTTTATTCCCGTAATTGTAAATGAGCCACCAAGAGCAATCAAAGCAAGTGGTGTTACTATTTGTGATATATCAACAAGTGTTGCTACCATAACTTCAGGAAGTTCAATTCGTAGTCCTATAAACAGAAAACCAATTGCTGAAGATAAAATTAATGGATTTTTTGCCATTGCCTTTAAAGTTTCTCCAAGAGATGTTTTTTTTCCTGAATAACCTTGCAAGACAAGAACCGCAAAAACATTATAAAGTGGAATAACAAAAGAAATCAGCAATACAACAAGCTGCACACCTGCAGAGCCATAGAGTGAATCGGCAATAGGAATACCAAATAATACGTAATTACTACGAAAAATTCCTTGAATTATAACTCCACTATCACGTCTATCAACAGCATTTTTAGGAACAAAAAATAAAAGTAATAAGAATATTACAAAAACACAAGCAAGTGAAAATAGAATCAGATATAATGAAGCCGAAAGATTAAAATTACTTTGATAAATATTAATAAATATCAAAATAGGTAATAGAACTTCAAAGCAAAAGCTATTGATTTTTTTGAGAAATGGTAAGTCGAACATCTTAAGTGCTGTTAGGCTATATCCTAAGCTCATCATACATAACAAGGGAAATACAACAGAAAAAGATAAATATAAAGTATCCATATAGCCTCGCAGTGCTAATTAATATGAAAGTATGATAGTGGGATAACATAAAAAAGTAAAGTCGAACCTTGCAAAGCCATTGTTTGACTTTATAAGGTTCGACCAAATATTTTATCTTTTATAAATGCTAACTATGCTTCAAACTTTCAACAAGACTTGATAACTGTTGAGCCTGTTCAGTTAATGATGCCACCGCCTGACTTGCTTCGTGCATAGCTTGTACATTACTATCGGCAATATCAGCTACAGCGGTAATAGAGCGTACGATCTCATTCGATGTTGCAGATTGTTCTTCGCTTGCAGTTGCGATAACACGAACACCGTCAGCACTTTGTTCTGCCATTTCAAGAATAACTTCAAGTGCTTTTCCGCCTTCAACAGTACGCTCAGTTGCTTCCTCGATAAGTTGAACCGCAGTGTCAACCTGAGCAACGTTGATTTCTGTACTTTGTTGAATTGCCGCAACAACATTAGCAACATCCGAAGTTGAAGAAATTGTTTTTTCAGCTAGTTTACGAACTTCATCTGCTACAACAGCGAATCCGCGCCCTGCTTCACCGGCTCTTGCTGCTTCAATTGCTGCGTTGAGGGCAAGTAGGTTTGTTTGATCTGCAATATCAGTGATAACACTCATAACTGCGCTGATTGATTGAGTATGACCGGCTAGTTCGCCCATATTTTTACGTAGTTTTAACGATTCACTCTTTACTTCAATCATTGATTCTTGACATTTATGAGTGATATTTGCACCGTCTGTAGCTTTTATTTTGGTGTTGTCGGCAAGTTCGGCGCTTTTGCTTGAGTTTTTGGCAACATCAAAAACAGTTTCATTCATTTGATCCATAGCTGTAGCAGTTTCAGTCATACGTGCTGATTGCTCTGCTGCGCCATTGGTTGAAATATCAATTTGAGCAGAAAGTTGTTCTGATGCAGAAGCGATATTGTTTACAATTCCTTCAAGTTTTACTACGGCTTCAAGAATGCTTTGTCTTTTTGCTTCTGCTTCTTGAGCCGATTTTTCTGCTTCTTGAGACGCAAATGCTGCATTTTCTGCGGCAAGATGAGCTTCCTTGGTTTTTTCTTCTGAGTCAAATACCATTTTTGCAAGGTTTTGAATCATAGTTCTTAGGGCAGATGCAAGGGTTGATAGTTCGTCATTACGAGCAAGTGCTGTATCTAATTGTCTTTCTTGAAGTGGTGTAAGGGTAAGATTTCCTTGAGCAACGTAACTTGCTATAGATGCACCATCGCCAACTGCTGCAACTACTTTTTTTATCACCACAAATACAATAGAAGCAACAACAAGCAAAATTAGAAGACTTGTTCCTGCTAAAACAAAAGCTATTTCATTAGAAGCTGTATAAAAATCGCTTTCATCAGTTTCAATACCCAAAATCCATTTTGTGGTTGGCATTTGAGCAAAGTGAGCAACCTTTGGTACACCTTCCCAGTCATAACGAGCTATACCATTTTTCTCTTTTAGCATTATACGCGCAAATTCTTCAGCGGAGTTATCTGTTCCTATAAGTTCAGGAAAAGCTCTTTCCATAAGAACTACACCTTCATCATCTAGAACAAATGGATTTGAAGATGGCATAAGTTGTATATCTTTAATGGTATCGCTTGATATGTTTTTTAAATCAATACCTAGCATTAGCACACCATCAACACCACTATCAGAAACATCGTCTGTAATGCCTGAAGTTATAATGATGGAAGTTTCGCCTGTAATACCTGAAGTTACAGTATCAATAATTATACCGTCTCCATGCAAAGAGCCATTGTAGGCTTCGTATGATGATAAATCTACACCTACACGTGAAGGAGTTGAGTGCGCAATAGTCATACCTTCTAAGTCTATAATTGTAGCAGAAACAACATTTTCAAAATTTTCAACTAATTCTGCTAAAACGGAATTTGCTGTTTTTTGAGCTTCTAAATACTCAGGCGAATTATTTTTTGAGTCACCAAATTGTTTAGCTAGAGCAGTAATTTTTTCAATATCTCCATTACTATCAGTCATATCGGCAAGAGATACTGCATTTTCGATTATATTATCAATTTCAGAAGCTTGTTTTCCTGCAAATTCGAGTAGTTGCACATCAGTTACTTCATAAATACCTCTTGAAGTTAGAGTTGAGCCAATATACGTGAGTGCAGTAATACCAATGATAACTGGAACAAGTGTTAATACTAGCACCTTACCCATCAATTTTAATTTCATACAATCTCCATTTAAGTTTACTTATAGAATATTTATGGATTTATTGAATGCACTCCGCTGAGTTTTGAGCACATATATGTATTATCGGTAGAAGAAGAAAAAAGTTAAGAGTTAAGGTAGAAAAAAGAAAATTTATGAGAGTTGTGATGAAGTGAATTTTTCTCTTTACTGAGAGAAAAAATAGAATCTGTATTCAAAAAATGAAAAATACGTATAAAATCAAAAAATATGAAGAATTTTTTTGGAAAATGAAAATGGAAAAATTATAAAGTCCAGTAAAACCAAAAAAGGACTCAGATTTGTATCTAAGTCCTTTGAAATATGGCGCGCTCGAAGAGATTCGAACTCCTGACCTACAGGTTCGTAGCCTGTTGCTCTATCCAGCTGAGCCACGAGCGCGTGATTTGAATGTAATCATTCAAAATATGTGAAAGACAAACACTATATTATGCAAGTCTACTAAATCAAAATGGCGCGCTCGAAGAGATTCGAACTCCTGACCTACAGGTTCGTAGCCTGTTGCTCTATCCAGCTGAGCCACGAGCGCGTGAAGAGTGTTATATGAGAAACTAAAAAAATAGTCAAGCGTTTTTTTGCTAGTTTTGAAGTTTTTTTTAAATTCTTTGCTAAATGGTTTTTTTCATTTTAAATATATGGAAATTTATTTGGAAAATATCTATTTGACAGTGAAAAAAAGATTTGTTGAATGGTTTTCTTGACAGTTTCTAGAGATTATGTAAAAATTACTAAGATAGATTTGAGTTTAATATAAAGGAAAATACCATGTCAGTAACAGCTGAAAATGCTACACATATATCTGTGTTAAAAGAGGAAGTGATTGAGGGACTTAATGTGCGCCCAAATGGATATTATTTGGATGGCACACTCGGTCTTGCCGGTCACTCTAAAGCTATACTCGACGTGGTAGGCGGAAATGCACACCTAATTGGGCTTGATAGAGATAGAGATGCACTTAAAAGAGCAAGTCAAAACCTTGAAGTATATAAGGGCTCAATTAATTTAGAACACTCCGCTTATGCTGATTTTGATATAGTGCTTGATGAACTGGGATATAAAAAATTAGATGGTGTGTTACTCGATTTAGGAGTTTCATCTCTACAGATTGATGTTGCGGAACGAGGATTTTCTTTCCATACCGACGCTCCACTTGATATGCGTATGAACTCTAATAGTAGTGAAGAAAGTGCAGAACACTTCATTAATAAAGCCGATTTTTCAATGCTTAGAAATATAATCGCAAAATACGGTGAAGATCCGCAAGCCGGACGCATAGCAAGAGCAATTGTAGAGTATAGACAAACAAAAACTATCAAGACTACAAAAGAACTTGCTGAAATTGTTTGGAATGCTTACCCTGCAAAGTGGAGAGCAACAGCACGTAATCACCCTGCTACAAGAACTTTCCAAGCTATACGAATGCAAGTAAATGAAGAATTGCAACAGCTTGAAACATTTTTCTCCAAACTTTTACCCTACCTTAATACAGGGGCAAGAGTTGCAATAATATCTTTCCATTCTTTGGAAGATAGAATTGTAAAACACACATTTAGAACTTGGGCGACTGACTGCCTTTGCTCAAAACAATTGCCAATTTGCGTATGTAAACACGAAGCAGAAATGAAAGTGCTTACAAAAAAACCTATTTGTCCGACACTTGAAGAAGTAAGGGCAAACCCTAGGGCATCAAGCGCAAAATTGAGAATAGCAGAATGTATTATCTAAGAGAGAAATATGAAAAAATTCTATACACTTAAAGAGTTGAAAAATCCTGCAGGAACATGGTTGCTTGGGGTTATTATATCGCTTTTAATAACGGGTGTTCTTGCGCCTATGGCTGTATGGATAAGTATTGAAAAGAATGAACTTCTTTACCAAAGTCGTCAATTACAAGCAGAGTTAGAAAAGAAAGCAGAACTTTCGGCAAAGCTAGAAGTAGAACATGGAAGAATGCTATCCCCTTATGAATTAAAGAAAAAAGCTGAAGAAATTGGAATGGGGCAAGCAAATTCCGGTCAAGTACGTAGATTAAGAAAAGAAAATTCACTTGTTTCTTTAGAACAAGCTCAAGTAAATTCTAGCAATATAATGCCGAAATAGAGATGAGAGATAATTATGAAAAAAACACTTTCAAAGCGCAATACTTCAACTGCGCAACAAAGTAAAGTTCAAAAAAAAAATAATCCAACATCACGCTTATCTGAAATCGACTGGACTACAGGACGCTTTCAAATAGCCGCAGGGCTTTTTTTAATAGTTTGGGCTGTTATTTGGTTCAGAGCATTCTTTATTCAATTAATTGAGGGTCCAATGCTTGCTGAAAAAGCGAATAGACAGCATATGTACACCGAAATGGTAGAGGCAAAACGCGGTACTATTTATGATAGAAATAAGCAAGTTTTGGCTCGTAGTATTGAGGTGCGCTCAATCTATGCAAATCCACGAGCAATGGTCAATCCAATGGCTACAGCTGAAAAAATGGCGGAACTTGTAAACGTGAGTGAGAAAAAACTCAAAGAACTTTTTTCCAGAGATAAAGCTTTTGTGTGGGTTGCTCGTAAAGTTGACGATGCAACCGCTACTCGTGTGCAAAATGCAAAGCTTGAAGGTATTGGCTTTTCGCGCGAGTTTGACAGGGTTTATCCTCAAAAGCACTTGGCCGGTCAACTACTTGGATTTGTTGGAATAGATAACGTAGGTCTTGAAGGAATTGAGCGTTCATTTAACAAAGAACTTGCCGGTGAAGCAAGTAAACGTGTGATATATAAAGATGGTGAAGGTCGCCGTTATTATATGGATGGTCAAAACGCTCCGCAAGGTCAAGATATTTATCTTACAATTGATGGTCAAATCCAATATATAGCAGAAGAAGTTATAGCAAAAGCTGCGCAAGAAGTGCAAGCGGCTTGGGGCGGTGTGCTTATAGTTGAAGCAAAAACCGGTGATATTGCCGCTTGGGCACAATATCCATTCTTTAATCCTAATAATTTTAGAAATTCATCGCCTCAAATATACAAAAACCGTATAGCTGCCGATGCTTTAGAGCCGGGTTCTACGCTTAAAGCATTTCCTGTTGCAGCGGCACTTGAAGAAGGAATTATTGATGATAAATCAACTTTCCATGGTGAAAACGGAGTTTGGGAAACGAAATATATTACAATCAGTGATGATGGAAGAGCATATCAAGATTTAACAGTAAATGAAATTTTGCGTTATTCCAGTAACATTGGTGTTGCGAAAATTGGTTTAGAACTAGGAATTGATAAATATCATAACTATCTAGCAAGATTAGGCTTTGGTTCTAGAACCAATATTGGTATAGCTGAAAGTAAAGGGATTATGCGCGAACCTGATGACTGGACTGAGGTTGATTTAATGTCAGCAGCATTTGGTCAGAGTGTGGCTGTAACGGGCATACAGATGGCGCAGGCGTACTTAACCTTAGCAAATAAAGGCGTTTACAAGCCTGTTCAACTCATTAAAGATGAAAACAAAGCTCAAAGTACGGAACAACGTATTTTCTCAACGGAAACGGCTAAGTCTGTTATGGCAATGCTTGAAGATGTTGTTGAATCAAACGGTACAGGTACAAGAGCTAGGGTTGAGGGCGTTAGAATTGCCGGTAAAACAGGAACAGCGCAAAAAGCTGAAAAAGCGAATACAGGTGGTTATGGTGAAGATAGATTTGCTTCCTTTGTTGGTATTGTACCGGCGAATGACCCCCTTTACATCATTATAGTAATGCTTGATGAGCCGAAAACGAATCAGTACGGTGGTGCTATTGCAGCACCTGTTTTCCAAGAGGTAGCAACACGAGTTTTAGCCTATGGTGGTTATTTACCTGATGTTATCTTTGCTAATGAAGAAACTGAAATCACAAAAAGTAATGAAAGCAAGTTCACCAGAATTGTAGAATTTGATGAAAATCAGAAGCTTACAAAATTCCCGAATCTTGTCGGCGCAAGCTTAAAGCAAACACTTGATATCCTTATTCCTAATGGAATTAATCCTGAAATTCGAGGAAGTGGATTAACCGTGCTTTATCAATATCCTGCGCCAGATACTCCTGTGCCATTAGTTGATGATAAGGGCACTCCAATCCCTTGTGTTGTATGGTTGTCGGAAGAAGAGGTGGAAGTTAAACTTGAAGAAAATGTACAGGCTGAAAATGAGTCTGTAGAGTCAAAAATATAAACTACAAATCTATATAAAAGGTTATCCCATGAAAAATATTCTATTTAAAGAACTTATTGATACGGTTGTAGAACAAAAAATCCCAGTAGTTATAGATTCTAGAAAGGTTGAAAAGGGTTGTATATTTGTTTCCTTACCAATCCTAGAAAGAAATGTAGATGTTTTAGATAAGCAGTTAGAATATATGTATAGTGCTGCGGAAAAGCAGCCAATGAATATTATATGTGAAAGAGAAATAGTAAAGTATTTTACAAAAAAATATCCTCAATACGAGCATATTCTTTTTGTCGTTGATAATGCACGTCTTGCACTTGGTGAGCTTGCCAGAGAAATTTATGGAACTGATGAGCACACTTTTCCACTTATCGGTGTAACAGGGACGAATGGTAAAACTACGCTCACATATCTTATTGAGTATTTTCTTAGAGCAGTTCAAAAGAAAGTTGGTGTAATTGGCACTGTTTCTTATAGATATGAGGGCTTTGAAATGGATGCACCTCTTACAACTCCTGATTGCCTCTTTCTTCATTCTTTCTTTAATGGCATGCAAAAAGTTGATTCAGATTATGCGGTTATGGAAGTATCATCACATGCTTTGGATCAAGAACGTGTTGCAGGGCTCATTTTTGATGCCGCAGTGTTCACAAATCTCACACAAGACCATTTAGACTATCACCCTAATATGGAAGAATATTTTCTTGTTAAATCAAAGCTTTTTGATAGAGCAAGAATAAAGGTTATTAATGCTGACGATAGTTATGGACTAAAACTTCTAGCTAAACATAAAGATGCAATTGCTTATACATTACAAAATGTTGAAACAGAAAATCCGTGTTTAAAGGGTACAATTCTTTCATCAACTCCAAACGGTTTAGAGTTGAAGCTTGAATTTAGAAAGCATGTATTTATCTTGAAAACTCCTTTGATTGGACAACATAACGCCTCTAATATACTAGCTTTAATTGCTCTAGGTATTACGTATGGATACAGACTTGAAGATTTCGCATGCCTAAACTCTTTCAATGGAGTTTGTGGTAGATTAGAAAGGGTTCCAAATAGTAAAGATATTCATGCATTTGTAGATTACGCACATACTCCTGATGCTTTAATCAATGTATTACAGGCTCTTAGAGGTGCAGGATTTAATAAAATCTATACAGTATTCGGTTGTGGTGGAGATAGGGATAGTACAAAACGTCCACTTATGGCGGAAGCAGTTTCAAAATATTCTGATGTAAGCATACTCACGTCAGATAATCCACGTACTGAAGACCCTGATAAAATTCTTGATGATGTAGAAAAAGGTTTAGATAAAAATAAAGCATATTATAAACAAGTAGATAGAAAAACAGCACTTTTACTTGCGTGTAACTTAATAGAAGAAGAAAAAGACAAAGAAAATATTGCCTTGCTAGTGGCAGGAAAAGGGCATGAAACTTATCAAATAATCGGAAAGACGAAATATCCTTTTTCTGATCAAGAAATTCTAAAGGAAATCTAAGAATGTTATTTTCAGAACTTATAAATTTTGCACGCAAAGCCCAACTCGACTTTACTTGCTCTCATTGCCCGAACGACGAAAACTTTGTTGATATTGAAATTGATAAAGTTTTTGTTGATAATCGTTTAGTGGAAAATGGTTCACTTTTCGTTTGTATAAGCGGTGAAAAAAATGATGGTCATAACTTTGCAAATCAAGCAATTGAAAGCGGAGCAGTGGCACTTTTAGCAGAAAAAGGAAAGCTGGAAAATCCTCAAGTTCCAACTTTATTTGTGGACGATACTTCTTCAGCTCTTCAAAAAATAGCGCATGCAAAACGTATGGATTTTGAAGGAAAAGTTATTGCTATTACAGGAACTGCCGGTAAAACAAGTGTAAAAGAAATGCTTTTTCAAGTTCTTTCCTCAAAAGGGAAAACTGCAAAAAATCACTTGAATTATAATACGCAAATTGGTGTATCTATTTCTATTCTTAGTGCAAAAGGTGATGAAGACTTCTGGATTTTAGAAGCCGGTATCAGCCACGAACAAGATATGGACGAAATTGCAACAATTATTCGTCCGGATATTGCACTTATACTGAATGCAGGGCTTGGTCATGCCGAGGGGCTACCAAGAGGTGCAGCATTTTATAAATCTAAGCTATTTCAATACCTTAAAGATAGCTGGTCTGTAGCGATTGCAAGTGCTGACTATGCAGACTTAGTTAAAGAGAGCAGGAAAGTATTTTCTTCAGCTCTTTATTTTTCAACAGAAGGAAAAACAGTACCTTACAGAGCGGCGTACATGAATATGAACGCAGAAGGTAAGGGTATTTTTAGACTCTATGCTGATGGTGAAAATTTTGATGTTGAAGCACCTCTTCGTTCCGCTTATGGCGCAGAAAACGTAATTGCAATTACTTCAATAGCTCTTCTCTGTGGAATGCAGCAAGAAGAAATTCAAGAAGCATTTAGAAATACTTCACTGCCGATACAAAGATTTGAAGTGCATCAATTTATAGAAGATGATAAAAATATTACTGTAATTGATGATAGTTATAATGCAAATCCACTTTCATTTTCCCGTATGGTGGAAGCCGCGAACGAATATACAATAAGTACAGAACAAAATAGAACTTCTCGTCCACTTATCTGTGTTGTTGGAGCTATGTACGAACTTGGTGATAAATCAGAAAAAGAGCATGAAAAATTAGGGAAAATTATTGCTGAAATGAAGGCAAGTCATGTATTTTATGCAGGTTCTTTCAAAGAAAACTTTCAGCAAGGATTCAATTCGGTGAAAGGGAAACACAAATTTGAGCTTCTAAACGGAGAAGAAAAATTTGTTGAGAGCCTAAAAGAATTAAATTTACAAGAAGCAGTATTTTTAGTAAAGGGTTCACGCTCGAATAAGCTTGAAGTTTATGTAAAAGAATTAATCAATTATTATAGTTAGAAACGGATTACCGATGTTATACCATTTATTAGTACCTCTTAGCCAAGACATTAACCTTTTCAATCTATTCCGCTATCTTACATTTCGTGGAACGGGGGCAATGATTTGTGGATTATTGCTTACCATATTTTTAGGTCCTTTTTTCATTAGAAAATTGCAAGAACTTAAATTTGGTCAAGCAATTCATGAAGATGTAAAAACTCACCAAGCAAAAGCAGGAACTCCAACAATGGGTGGAGTGCTTATCTGCTTTAGCGTATTGGTGACGACACTACTTTGGGCAAATTTAACGAATATATATGTATTACTTACACTTTTTGTGTATATAGGTTATGCAGCTGTAGGTTTTGTTGACGATTACATAAAAATTCGTTTCAAAAATAATAAAGGCATAACTCCGCGCCAAAAAATGGCAGGTTTGCTTGGAGTTGGCGGAATTGCACTTGTTCTTCTTCTTGCTCTTACAGAATATCCTACCGAATTATCTATACCTTTCTTCAAGTCATTTATGCCGGATTTAAGCTGGCTCTATGTACCTTTTGGGGTTCTTGTGTTGGTATCTGCTGCAAATGCGGTGAATATTACTGATGGTCTTGATGGTTTAGCAATTACTCCGGCAGTTATTACTATGACTGTTTATGCGGTGTTTATCTATATTGCGGGTAATGCTTTCTTTTCAAACTATCTTCAACTTGTATATGTGCCGGACGTTGGAGAAGTGTTTATTTTCTGTGCTGCTATGATGGGCGCAGGACTAGGATTTTTATGGTTTAATGCATATCCGGCTCAAGTTTTCATGGGCGATGTTGGTTCACTTTCAATAGGTGGAGCATTAGGATTTGTGGCAATTTTAGCTAAACAAGAGTTTACTCTAATTATTGCAGGCGGAGTATTTGTGCTTGAAATTCTATCTGTTATCATGCAGGTGGGATATTTTAGATATAGTAAAGGGAAGAGAATTTTCCGTATGGCACCTTTGCATCACCACTATGAATTAAAAGGTTTGCCGGAATCTAAAATTATTATAAGATTTTGGATTCTTTCAGTTTTCTTTGCTCTTTTAGCTCTCTCAGTACTTAAGTTACGATAAATAGACTTCTTAGGAGAATAATATGGCTTGCGATAAATCAAAACTCAAACAAATCAATGAAAATACGAAAGCAATTGTTATAGGACTTGGTGTTTCCGGTAGAGCAGCAATCCGCTTACTGCGCCATTTCAAAGCAAAAGTAAGAGTACTTGAACTCAATCCTGACAAGGTTTCCGATGAAGTAAAAAATTATCTAACAAGTGAAGGAATTCAGCTGATTGGCGGAGAGCATAAACCTGAACACTTTTTAGGGGCAGATATAATAATTCCTAGCCCGGCAGCACCGATAAGTTTAATTCAACCTTTACTTCCACGTACAAATGCTCCTGAAATTATAGCAGAAACTGAACTAGCTGCAAGATTTATTAAAGATGAACCGATTATCGTTTTTACAGGCACAAGCGGAAAAACCACAACAACAAGTTTGGCATCTGCAATGCTCAAAGAACATGGATTTACAGTGTTTACAGGTGGTAATATAGGAACACCTCTTTCAGAGTATATCTTAAAAAGAGAAGTAGAGGGTAAAAAATCAGATATCATTGTTCTGGAACTTTCTTCTTTCCAATTACAGGCTTGCCATACTTTGAAACCAAAGGTTGCAACTATTTTGAATATCTCAGAAAATCATCTTGATTACCATGCCGATATGCAAGAGTATATTGATGCAAAGATGCGTGCTTTTCGTTGTCAGGAAGAAGATGATATTGCGATAATAGGTTCAAGTCTTAAAAATTTAGTAGAAAGTTATCATTTACAAGCGCAAAAATTCTTTTTTAATGGGGATACTAACGATTTTAACGAGAGTAATCTCTTTGGAAAACATAACGTATTAAATGCTGAAGCAGCTTATAAATCAACGAAGATTTTTGGTGTTACTCTCAAAGAAGCACAAGAAGCTCTCAAGAAATTCCAACCTATTGAGCATAGACTAGAAAAAGTTGTTGAGCATAATAATGTGTTATTCGTAAATGATAGCAAAGGAACAACTGTTGAATCTCTCAAAGTTGCTCTCACAGCCTTTAATAGACCGATTCTTCTTCTTGTTGGCGGTAAGTTTAAAGGTGGTGATTTAGAAGGGCTTCTTCCTATAATGAAAGAAAAAGTCAAGAAAGTTTGCATGTTTGGAGCATCACGACAGTATTTTGAAAAAGCGTGGTCCGGTAAGGTTGAACTTGATTATAGGGAAACATTATCAGAAGCTATGAATTTTCTTTATGAAAATGCAGATTCAAATGATGTAATTCTACTTTCACCGGCAACTTCAAGTTTTGATCAATATCCGAGTTATATAGCTCGTGGTAAAGATTTCAAAAAAATTGCAATAGAAATAAGCAAAAAATAATAGTTTAAATAAAGTAGCAAAATAAAGCTAAGGATTAAAGATGGATACTCGTGCAAACAGAGCGAAAAGAATAGAAAATAAAGAAGATTATCTTGTAAGTCACAATCCTATAGATTGGTGGTTGATTGTAATCGTTTTGATTCTAACGATTTTTGGTCTTATCATGATTTATAGTGCAAGTTCTGTTGTAGCAGATAGAACTTTTGACGATAAGTATTACTTCTTTAAAAAGCAATTTTTATTTACAATTGTAAGCGTAATTGCAATGGTTATAACAATTTATCTGCCTCGAAAGCTGATTAATAGCCTTCACTATGTAAGTGTTGCTGTGGTAAGTTTTTTATTATTTTTGTGTATTACACCGCTCGGAAACGAAGTTAATGGTGCAAGCCGCTGGATTTCATTAGGAAGTTTTAGTATACAGCCACTAGAGTTTACAAAGATTGCCCTTGTGCTCTATATTGCCTACTTTATGAGCGAAAAGCGTGATATGATGGACTCTTACATGATAGGATTCTTTCCGCCTTTCCTTTTAACAATGCTTTTCGGTGCTCTCATAATGCAACAACCGGATTTTGGGGGAACACTGTTTCTAACAACAATTCTATTCTTTATGTGTCTTGTTGGTGGGGCTAAATTTCTGTATATATTTGGTAGTTTTACAGTTATTGGAGCGCTCGGGCTTATGTTTATTGTTACATCACCTTATCGTATGGAGAGAATTTTTGCATTTTTAGATCCTTTTAAAGATGCTTTAGATTCTGGATATCAGCTTGTACAGTCACTTTATGCTTTAGGTCTTGGTGGATTTTTTGGTGTTGGAATCGGCGGAAGTAAGCAGAAACTTTTATACCTTCCGGAGGCGCACAACGATTTTATTATGGCAGTAGTTGGCGAAGAAATGGGATTCTTTGCTATTACTATCATTATGTTATTGTTTACTTTATTATTTGCTCGTTGCTTTAGAATTGTTCTTGGGCAGAGAAATATTAGAGATAGATTAACAGCTTTTGGAATAACCCTTGTGATTGCGATTGGTGCACTTCTAAATCTTGGTGTTGTATTTGGCGCTTTACCTCCTACAGGTGTAGCTATGCCTTTCATAAGTTATGGTGGTTCTTCACTTTTATGTAGTATGATCTGTGTTGGTTTGCTTTTGCATTATTCACGTACTGTAAAAGAATCAGATATTGATTAATAAACTGATTACAAGAGGTAACTATGCGTATTATCATAACAACTGGCGGAACCGGTGGACATATTTTTCCGGCTTTAGCTCTATATAAAGAGATTAAACGTGAAAATCCAGAAGCATATGTTCTTTTTGTTGGTGCTGAATATGGTATGGAAAAAGAAATTTGTGCAAAAGAAAATATACCTTTTGTGGGTCTAAATGTTCAAGGATTTGTGGGGCGTGGATTAAAAAGTATTAAAGCTCTTTTCCTTTTGATAAAAGCATATTTCAAAGCTCGTAAAATAATAAAAGATGAAAAGATTGAAAAAGTGATAGGTTTTGGAGGTTATGCTTCAGCTCCATCAATTTTAGCAGCTAAATCTTTGAATAAAAAAATCTTTTTGGCAGAACAAAATGCTTTTCCGGGTGCTGTAAACAGACTCTTTTCAAAATATGCTGAAAAAATAATGTTATCAATTCCGATTAATGATGGAATATTAGATAGTTCAGTTAATAATAGATGTGTGCTGACCGGAAATCCTGTGCGCTCTGAAATTGCAAAATATGCAGATGAAAATATTCAAGAAAGAGAAACAAAGAAACTTCTTATTCTTGGAGGTAGCCTTGGAGCAAAAAGTATTAACTCCTTGATTATTGAATGCTTAGATGATTTATATAAAGCTGGAATTGAAATAACGCATCAATGCGGTAAAGCAGATTTTGAAAGAGTACAAAAATCATATGAAAAAAGTAATTATTCTTCATCATCTGTAAAAGCATTTATTGATGATATGGAAAATGCATACGTAGAAGCGGATTTTATCGTAGCAAGAGCAGGGGCTAGTACTTTATCAGAAATAGCTTGTATGTCAAAAGCGTCATTACTTATACCTTTCCCGTTTGCCGCACATAATCATCAGTATTATAACGCAAAAAGTTATGAAGATAAGCAAGCATCTATAATGATTGAGGAAAAAGAAGTATATGCTGACAATGTTGTCATCAATAAAGAAAAATTTTTAGAAAAATTACTAATGCTTGCGGAAAATCCAAAAGAAAGATATAGCATAGCTCGCAATGCGAAAACATTTGCGAAACCTCAAGCTGTTCATGAAATGTACACAATAATTAAAGGTTAAGGTTGTATTATGATGCGTAGAATCAAAAAAATATATATGATTGGTATTGGTGGCTCAGGAATGAGCGGAATTGCTGAAGTTTTATTAAACTCCGGTTATGAGGTCAGCGGTTCTGATATGTCAAATTCTGCAGTCGTGCATCATTTATCATCACTTGGTGCTCGTATATGTATCGGGCATAACTACGAAAATATTACTGATGAACAGGTGCTTGTAAAATCAACAGCGATTAGCGATGATAATCCGGAAATTCAAGCAGCAAAAGATAAAAATATTCCAATTATTCCGCGCGCTGAAATGCTTGCTGAGCTTATGCGTCTTCGTTGCGGAATTGCAATTGCCGGAACTCATGGAAAAACCACCACTACATCACTCACGGCTACAATTTTCAATGCGGCAGAGCTTGATCCAACCGTTATTATAGGTGGCAGACTCAATGCTTATGGCGCAAATGCTCGTCTCGGAAAGGGCGAGTACCTTATAGCTGAGGCGGACGAATCTGATGCGTCTTTCCTCTGTCTACTTCCAATCATAAATGTTGTGACAAATATTGATATAGATCATGTAGATTTCTATCCCGATCAAGCAACAATCGACAATGCTTTTGTAAAGTTCATGAATAAAGTACCTTTTTATGGCGTGAATATTGTTTGTGGCGATGATGAAGGAATAAACAGACTCTTGCCAATGGTAAAAAGACCGGTTATAACCTATGGATTTAATGAAGGAAATATGCTTAGAGCAGAAATCCTTGATATCAGTGTTACATCTCGTTTTAAAGTGTTTAAAAAAGATACCGACGGAACAGAAAAAGAACTTGCTGAGATTGAACTCACACAACCGGGTAAACATAATATTCTCAATGCCTTAGCTGCTATTGGTGTTGCTATGGAGTCGGGTATTAAAGCTGAACACTGGATTAAAGGACTTGGCGAATTTACCGGTGTTGGAAGACGTTTTGAGTATAAAGGCACGAAAAATGAGATAACAGTAGTTGATGATTATGGACATCATCCTGTTGAAATAAAAGCAACAATTGCAACTGCAAGACAAGTGTTTCCTAATAAGAAAATATTTGTAGCTTTCCAACCTCATAGATTTTCACGTACTAAAGCGTTTTTTGGCGATTTTTGTACTGCATTTGAAGGGATAGAAAAACTCTATCTTACTGAAATTTATCCGGCTTCTGAAAAACCGATTCCTGGAATCAGTTCTCAAAACTTAGTTCAAGGCATAAAGCAGGTGAGCGAGACTAAAGTTGAATTTGCAGAAAGTTTTGAACAACTTGTGGAAAATCTTAACAAAGATTTAAAATCTGGCGACGTTCTTATAACTCTTGGCGCGGGTAGTATAACAAAAGTTGCGCCTCTATATTTAAATCAACAATAAAAGTAGAATGTTATGCAGATAATTGATAAGCCATTACTAAAAAAATATACAACCTTAGGCATAGGTGGAACTGCTCAGAAAGAATATGTTCTTGAGAGTTTTAGCGATGTCGAGCGTGTTGCACACTTTTTAAGTGAAGATAAGCTGCCGCCCATTTTGCTTGGTGGTGGTTCAAATGTGCTTATTGAAGATACTGAAATCCATGCTGTTTTAATACGCGACTTGATAAATTCTAAAGAAGCTGTTAAAGTAATCAATGAGGATTCTGATTTTGCTTGGATAAATGTATCTAGTGGAGTATATCTTCCTTTATTTGTTCAATTTTGTGCAAAAAATGGATTTTCGGGATTAGAAGGTTTAGCTGGAATTCCGGGAAGAATGGGTGGAGCTTTGGCAATGAATGCAGGAGCTTTTGGCTGTTCAATTGTTGATGTATTTGATTCTGCAACGATTTTCACTCCCGAATATGGTACAGAAAAGTATTATAAAGATGATTTGAACTTTGCTTATCGTCACTTTAGCCTAAAAAAGGAAAATTCCTATATAATCAATATGGATATGACTTTTAAAATGCTAAAAAAATCTTCGCAAGAAGTACAAGATACAATAAAAGCAAATTTTGAAAAAAAGAAATCAAGTCAACCTCTTAGAGAAAAAACAGCAGGCTGTGCTTTCAAAAATCCTGAAGGTTTTGCAGCCGGTAAACTTATTCAAGATGTCGGTCTGAAAGGGTTTAAGATTAATGATATGGGATTAAGCTCTATCCATGCAAATTTCCTGACAAATTTTGCAAATGGTAGATACGTAGATGCTATCGAACTTATTGAACTTGCACAAGAAAAAGTAATGAAAGAGTTCAATATTTCACTTCAAACTGAAATAAAAATCATTAATAATAATAAGTTATAGGTGTGCTATGATACGTCTATCAAAGAATAAAACTCCTCAAAGAAATACCTATTCGGAATCTAATTCTAAGAAGACTCCGTCGCGAGTAAATACTAGAATTCAATCTGTACAAGAAGCTGAAACAAAATCGCAAAGGAGTGAACTCAACATAATTTCTTTTAGAAAAAGTATGTTATGGTTTTGTTCAACTTTGTTTGTTACAGGGCTTATGCTTATTGTGGGATATGGTTTTTATTCCCTAACGAATTACGTGTTGACTCATCCTTATTTTACAATAAAAAATATTGAAGTTGTTGGCAATTTACATTTAAGCGAAGAAGAAGTTATTTTAATAAGTGACATTGATGAAGGAATGAATTCTTTAAATCTGCAGTTGGATGAAATTCAAGGGCGCATGCTTCAAAATCCTTGGATTGAAGATACTCAAATAATAAGAGATTTACCGAATGATATAACAATAAAAATCACTGAACGTACACCTTATTTTTGGTATTTGCACAACAATGAACTGTTCTATCTTGATGATAAAGGTAGATTGATAACTCGTGTTGAATCTAAAGGGTTTACATCATTACCTCTTCTTTACCTTGCTCAAGGCGCTGAGAGTGCACTTAAGTTGCTTCCCATATTTCTGCAAGAAGTGCGTGAGAATAAAAATATTCTCCCTTTTGATGTGAAAGAAGTAGCATGGTTTCGCTTAAGTGCTGGTAAAGGGATTGAAATGTTTTGGGAAAATAACCAAATGATTATATCACTTGCTGCTGAAGATTGGCTAAAAAATCTTGATAATCTCTCTGTTGCACTAAGAGATCTTATAAAAAAAGACGAGCTTGATTCTGTTGCAGAAATTCATTCAGGTAATGAGCAAGTTTGGCTTATTAGGAAGTAAAAATTAGATTTATCAATTAGAAAGGTAGTTTAAATACACTGCTCTTCATAAAAAAACACTTTTGATTGAAAATTCCACAAAATTTCTGAATTTAGAAACACACCCTAATTGCAAAAATTTGACTTTTTTTAAAAAAGAGCATATAAAATATGGAATATTTTGTATATAAAGAGGATTTCCTATGTCATTATGCACATGTGGTTCAGAAAAAGAATTTGAAGTATGCTGTCAACCAATTATTGAAGGAACAGCTTTAGCACCTACAGCAGAACAGCTTATGCGTGCAAGATTTTCAGCTCATGCTACTAAAAGTTATGACTTTTTAAATGAAAGCACTCATCCGGAATTTCGTGATGATGTAGACGTTAAAGAAATTGAGCAATGGTCAAGTGCACTTTCATGGGATAGCCTTGAAATTCTTGAAACAGAAAAAGGCACTGAAGATGATGTTGAAGGTTTTGTATCATTTAGAGCAAACTATAGCATCAACGGTATGCCACAAGATTTAGTTGAAAATGCTACTTTCCGCAAAGAAGGCGACAAATGGTACTATGTGGAAGGCGATATTTTAGGAAATGAACCTTATCGTCGTGAAGAACCAAAAGTAGGGCGTAATGAACCTTGCACATGCGGAAGCGGTAAAAAATATAAAAAATGCTGCATGAATAAATAGTTAGGGTGTGTTTCTAAATTAAGAGATTTTGTGGAAACTTCAATCAAAAGTGATTTTTTATGAAGTGGAAAGTATAAAACATACATACACTGAATAATAAATCATCTTTTGAGCCCTATATGATAAATGTCAAAAACGCAAAAGAATTAATTTAGAAATATAACCTAGACTTTTATTCCTAAAGCTTGAATCAATAGTGTTGAATAGTTTTAAAATATCTCTAAGCTCCAAAACTGAGGAGGAACTATGCTTGTACGTGAATGGATGATAACAAACGTAATTACTGTTACAAAAGAAACTTCAATGATTAAGGCATCTAAATTATTGAAAGATCATAATATTCGTCGTTTACCTGTTATTGATAATAATAGAAAAGTAATTGGAATTGTATCTGATAGAGATATCAAAGACGCCTCTCCATCAAAAGCAACAACATTAGATATTCATGAATTACACTATCTACTCTCAGAAATCAAAGTAAAAGATATCATGACGGATGCTCCTGTAGCTATCTATCCTACTGATACAGTTGAAAAAGCTGCTTTACTTATGGAAGAAAAAGGCTTTGGTTCATTGCCTGTTGTAGACGAAGAAGGAACACTTGAAGGAATTATTACCGATCATGATATTTTCAAAATATATGCAGAGGTTACTGGTTCTAGATACGGCGGAATACAACTTGCGTTTAAAATGGATGATGTGCCCGGTGTAACAATTCCACTTCTTGATCTTCTTCATAGTTCAGGTGCAAATCTTGTAACAATGCTTAGTGCAGAAATTCCTACAGATTTAGGAAAACGCAGAGTTTATGTGCATCTTCGCCCAATGGAAAGAAGCGAAGAAAATAAACTTATTGAGGCAATTCAAGAAAAGTTCAACTTACTTTACTGGGTTAGAGAAAAAGTTTACGAAGTTTAACTGCTAAATTTGAAGAAAGTGATAAATTTATCTTGCATTTTTTTTCAAATGATGGCATACTTAGTTCATAGAAAGTTGCACATTATGTGAAAATATAATGTGTTACTTAAAGTTAAAAGTTTTATTTTGTCCAAGGAGGACGATCATGGCTGAAGTTTCTTTCAAAGGTAAAAATTTCGAAGTTGATGAAGACGGTTTCTTACTCAAATTTGACGACTGGTGCCCAGAGTGGATGGAATTCGTAAAAGAATCAGAAGGTATCTCAGACATTACTGAAGATCACCAAAAAATTCTTGACTTCCTTCAAGACTACTACAAAAAGAATGGTATCGCTCCTATGGTTCGTATCCTTTCTAAAAATACTGGTTTCAAATTGAAAGAAGTTTACGAACTTTTCCCATCAGGTCCAGGTAAAGGAGCTTGCAAAATGGCAGGTCTTCCTAAACCAACCGGTTGTGTATAGTCTTTATATAGCTATCATAGAGGGCAAGTTTACTTGCCCTTTTTTTGCGCCTAAATTTTATGAATATATAAAGTGCTATTCCATAGTTACAAATATAGAGCCTTATCTTTTATATAAATATTTACAAAAAAACTTCCTTTATGTAACAGAGTAAAGGAAGTTTTTTATTTCATAATATAAAGAAGATAGTAAAACAAGCTTAGAACATTTTATTTGATGTTCTAAGCTTGTTACTTATTAAGCAAGTAAGACTTTTTCCTCTTGTTTAATTTTTGTTTTTCTAGGCTTCTTTGTTGTTTTTGTTTTTTCTAGAACAAATTCTAGAACTTCATTTACATGAGAAACCGGATGAAATTCAATTTTATCTCTAAGTTCTTGCGGAATTTCTTCTAAATCTTTTGTATTTTGAGCAGGAATTATGGCGTGTTTTAGTCCACGTGCTACACCGGCAAGAATCTTTTCTTTAATTCCGCCCACCGGCATAACTCTACCACGTAAGGTAATTTCGCCTGTCATACAAACATCTGCACGAACACTTCTTCCTGTAAGAACTGAAATCAAAGAAGTTATCATTGTAACACCGGCTGAAGGACCATCTTTAGGAGTTGCTCCGGCTGGAACGTGGATATGAATATCTAATTTTTCATTGAAATCCGGTTCAATCCCAAGTTCCTCTGCATGGCTACGAGCATAAGAGAGAGCCGCACTTGCGCTTTCTTTCATTACAGTACCAAGGTGACCGGTGAGGGTTAACCCACCTTTTCCTTTCATTGTAGTAGCTTCAACATAAAGAACTTCACCGCCGACTGATGTCCATGCTAAACCTTGCACAATGCCAGGTTCTAGATGTGTATCTTTTTCATCGTCAAGATATCTTGGTGCGCCTAATAATTCAGCAACTAACTTAGGAGTTACACTATACTTTTTAGTTTCACCCATTGCACGTTTTCTTGCAAGTTTACGGCACACGCCACCAATTTCTCTTTCAAGTTTACGAAGACCTGCTTCACGAGTGTAGCCATGTATAATTTCTTCAAGAGCAGTATCTCTAAAGGTTACGTCTTTTTTTGCAAGTCCGTTATCTTCAACTTGACGTGGCACTAGATGCGCCTTTGCTATAGCGAGTTTTTCTTGCTCTGTGTAGCCTGAAAGACTAATGATTTCAAGTCTATCACGTAGAGCAGATGGAATAGCATCAAGATAGTTAGCAGTACAGATAAATAAAACACGTGATAAATCATAAGGAACATTAAGATAATGATCTGAGAAGTTTACATTTTGTTCCGGATCAAGAGCTTCTAAAAGAGCTGATGATGGATCGCCACGGAAATCGTTAGATAATTTATCAATTTCATCAAGTAAAATTACAGGATTACGAGTTCCAGCTTGCTTGAGAGCTTGGATAATTCTGCCCGGCATAGCTCCAATATATGTACGTCTATGCCCACGGATTTCAGCTTCATCACGAATACCACCGAGTGAAATTCTTTGGAATTTTCTACCCATAGCACGTGCAATTGATTTACCAAGTGATGTTTTACCAACTCCCGGAGGGCCTGCAAAACAAAGGATTGAACCTTTTGTGTCAGGTTTTAGTTTACGGACGCTTAAAAATTCTAAAATACGATCTTTTATCTTTTCTAAACCAAAGTGATCTTCATCGAGAATTTCTTTAGCTTTTAAGATATCTAGATTATCTTTTGTAACTTTTATCCACGGCAAATCTGTTATCCATTCAAGGTAATTACGAATAACTCCAGCTTCTGCGGAGTCACTATGCATTGTAGAAAGTCTTTTATATTGCTTATCCGCTTCTTTTTTCACTTCTTGTGGAAGACCTGCTTTTGCAATAGCTTCTTTTAAATCGTCTAATTCTTCTTCAGTGTCTACATTATCACCAAGTTCTGTGCGAATTGCTTTTAATTGCTCACGAAGATAATAGTCTTTTTGAGCTTTATCCATGCCTTCACGAGCCACAGATTGAATACGTGATTGCACGGTAGCTACTTCAATTTCTTTTGAAAGATAGTTATTTACTTGGCGAAGTCTGTCATAAGGATTTAAGCACTCGAGAAGAGCCTGCCCTTGATTAATCGTCAAACGCATATTTGTAGCAATAATATCAGCAAGTTTGCCGGGTTCATCAATTGCAAATAGTGCCTGCATGATTTCTTGACTTGGGATTCCTCGAATTGAAAGAAGCTGTTCGCTTTGTTCGCGTGCGGCACGAATAAGAGCTTCTTTATCTACTTCGTTTACTTCAACTTCTTCTTCAACAAGAAGGTCGATTTTTGCAGTTAGAAAAGAATCTGTTTCTAGAAGAGAGTGTGCTCTTGCACGAGATAAACCTTGAACAAGAAGTTTTCTTTGTCCTTCATTAGCTTTAATCATACGAAGAACCATGACAACAGAGCCTACTTCATATAAGTCATCAATACCCGGATTTTCTATTGTAGCATCTTTTTGAGTGCACACAAAGAGAAAACGGTGGCTTCCCAGAGATTCATCAATAGCATCAATAGCAAAAGGTCTGCTTTCATAAAGAGGAATAATCATAGAGTTGTAGACAACAAGATCTTTTAGAGGAAGAACCGGTAACTTTTCTGGAATAAGCGGAAGGGTTGGCATATTTGAAAGTTTTTCACCTTCATTAATGTCCAATGCCAAAGGTCTTACAGATTCGTTATAGTCACCATTTATATAACGACGACGAGGGCGTCTTTTACGTGGTGTTTCTTCCTTACCAATTTCTTGAATTTCTTTGATAAAATCTAATATTCTTTCTTCGGAAAATGTAGAGTCTAGCGGTTCTGATTTTTCTACATTTGATATATCTGTAGCAGGGGTTTCAGTAATAGGGCTATCTGTTGAAGATTTGGTTGTTTTTAATTTCTCAGATTCTATATTAGCTGATTCATCGCTATCAGAGGGAGTTTTTTTAGATTTTACAACTTTCTTTTTACTATCTTTCTCAGACTTTGTATTGTCTGTTGAGTTTTCATCGTTTATATTGTCTTCTGTCAGTTTGTTATCTATTATGTTAACTTGTGAAGAATCTTCGATTTCTTTAGTTTTTTTTGTCATGTTTTCCTCTACACATAGTATTTATTTCAAAATTAAGCTTTGTAAAATTTGTTCTATTACATATACTAAACATTATAAAACTTTTCGGCAAGTATCCAAGTACAACCTTTTTCAGTTATAATAAAATGTTCGTAAAAATTTATGCCAAGATTTTCGCAGACAGATGAAAGGTTTGCAGTAAGCTCTTTGTCATTTTTAGATGGCATTTCGTTGCCACTAGGGTGATTATGACAAAGAAAAATACCATTTGCTTTTCGATTTACGGCTTTTTCAATAATAGTTCTACACTGTAATGCCACATGATCAATTCCGCCTTTAAACAAACTTTCAAATGATGTAATTTGATTTTGATTATTTACACATGCAAGCCAAACTTCCTCTTCTGATAAAACAGAAAGTTTAAGATAGGCAAGCTGCATAAATTCGTCTATAGTACGAAACACTTGCTTTTCTTTAATCGATCCTTCCATGTAGCGTGCATAAAACTCGCGTAGTAATAGAAAATAGCCCGACACACCGCCAGCTATGCCCGGCACCGTTTCAAGTTCTTCATTTTTTGCCATCATGCAACCGCGTATTCCACCAAATCTATCTAACATTTCTTTTGCTAGTTCTTTGGTATCTTTTCGTGGGATTGCGTAAGAAAGCAATAGTTCTAGAATTTCGTAATCCGGCAAAGTATTATGATTTAAAAGTAACTTTTCTTTTAATCTTTGTCTATGCCCTAGCTTATGATTTTTTTTTGCATTGTTCTTGGAAGATACTTTATTATCATTGCTTTGTGTGTGTTCTTCATGTGTTAGCATAATCATAGTCCGACGTTATAATTTTTAAGCTTTATAAAGAGAATTTAAATCGGCAAGTAGTTCTTCCATTGCTTGTGAAACTTGTTTTTTGCCTGATTTTATTGACCATTCTGCTTCTCTTAATAACATGAATAAGTAAGCTACTTTCTTTCTGCCTAAACGTTGAGCGCTTTGTGTTTTTTGTGTCAATAAAAAAGAGGGAAGTTTTATGGAATCACCGACAAGAATTTGCCATAAAATTCTAGCTTCACGAGTAAGAAGAGCTATCAATCCAAAGAATACATCTTCTGCTTTCCCAGAATCCTGCAAAATATTTTTCCAAAGATTAAATGTATTTCCATTTTCTAGATATTTTATGTAGTCAAACAGGAGAATATCAATTCCAACAGATGAAAGGTTTGATAAGTCTTCATTCGTGATTTCAGAATTATCTGTTACAAGAGCAAGCTGATCAAGAGTATTGTCAACAGCGCTTGCATATGGAGGAAGCATGCTACACAATGACTCAATCACAGAATTATGACAGCTCAGCCCTCGTTCTCTAAATCCTTTTTGAATATAAGAAGGTAGGCTTTTCATATCAAGCGATGGAACACGAGTATTCCAGCCCTTTTTTTCAGAAAAAGTAAAACATTTTAGGTTGCTAATATATGCCGGAATTTTAGGGGTTTTCTTTTCCCAGTCAGATTCAATACAAAAAACAATAAAAGCATCATCTCGCAGAGTGGCTAAAGTTTCAGATATTTTTTTCCATGTATCAGCATTTAGCTTTTCAGCTTTTCTAATGAGGAAAAAGTCAGCTTTTGGCTCGAGTGAAACAATTGTTAACATTTGCCAAAAATCGGAAGATAAGCCCTCATCACCCCAGAAAGTATGACGAGCAGATTCAAGTGACTTCTGCGAGAAAAATAACTCTTGAATTTCTTTAGCTCTTTTTAAAAGCAAAGACGAATCTTCCGACATAACAAATGAAAAGCGCATTATTCACCTATATAAGGATTAAAATATCCAAATTTCAACCAAGGGCAAGATTTACGTAACCTTTTGATAAAGTTTGTAAGCCCCATAGCAGGCGAATCAACTTTCAAGAGATTTGTATACATTTCAGGGTCAATATTAAGGTTTCTTAGTTGAATAAAATCAACCTTATACTTAGTTACAAGGTTTATTAGTGATTCTAATTCTTCTTCAGTATCAGTAACACAAGGGAAATAAAGCAAGTTGAAAGAAATAAAAATTCCATTTGCTCTTGCATATTCCATTGATTTTTCTACATCTGCAAAAGTATAACCGTGAGGACGATAATATAAAGCATATCTATCTGATATCGTAGAGTTTAAACTAATGCGAAGAGAAGAAAGACCTGCTTTACACAGTTCATCAATCGCTGAAGGAATTGAAGCGTTTGAATTGAGATTTACAGTTCCACGCCCTTTCTTTTCGCGAAATTCACGCACTGTTTTAATCAATAAGTCAGCTTGTGTGAGAGGCTCACCTTCACATCCTTGACCGAATGAGAAAATAGGTTTTTCTTTTTCAAATCTTGAATGGAAGAACATCAACTCAAGAATTTCTTCTTTTGTTGGAGTAAATGTCATTCTATTTTGAGGGCTTGCACAGATTTTTGAACTTTCTTCTTGGAATGAAATACAACCTAAACAACGAGCATTACATACTTTTGATGTTGGAATAGGTGCTTCATATCTACCAAGACATAAGTTTCTGGCAGCAGGGCAAGCATACTTCATAACACAGTTAGTCATCAAATGTTGGATGAGTCTATTTTCAGGAAACTCGCTTATAATATCTTTTGCTCGGCGGATAATCTTTTTTTGTGAAATTTCAGCAAAGACTTGCCTATCGTCCATATCAACTTTTTTTGCAGCAACATAAAACTCATCCCCAATCATCCCAACTGCACCATAGGCAAAAAGTGGTAAAGTTTGGGCATCGTCTTCGCTCACATACGCAGGGTGAGAACTTAGAGTATAGCCGGGAGCTATAAAAGCAGCTACTGCAAGTTCTTCTAATACTTCAATTTCACCTGTTTCTTCATTAAGACCAATTGCACGTCTTTGTGGAAGAAGGAAAAGCTCACTTTCATCCGGAAGGGGGATAATTTCATCCGGACGTGGCAAGGCAAATTCATCGCCACGACGAACAAGAGTTTTTAATTCAGGGTGATCGTAAATATTTCCTTGCCTGTCGGCATATAATAAATTCATTAAACTACCTAATTATTGTTCGAGTTGTTTTATGTATGCATCTCTGCATTCGTATGAGCAAAAATATATTTTTTGTTCGCCACTTTTTACAGTGATAGCTGATTCAGGGTCAACATAGGTGCCACAGGTTGGATCTTGAACTAGTTCACCATTTGCGATTTTCTTTTCCATAATTTTTTGTTCATCGGTATTTTTTTTGTTTTTATCGTTCATAAAAAGTCTGTAAAGAACATAACCGGCGATTGCAAAAATCAATAATTTCCAAATCATAGAACACCTCTATTGCTGATAAATTTTTTTCCCATCTAATGTATACTCTATTTCATCAAGATATGCTGAAATATTTTTTCCATTATACTCAAAATCACTTGCAATTTCATGCAAAGGCACAAGAACAAAAGCTCGTGAAAACATACGTGGATGCGGAAGTGTTAGATTATTTTCATCTAAAATAATTCCTGAAAAGTCAAGAATATCAATATCAATTGTGCGCGCTGCATTTTGATTGCCTACCACTCTCTCACGTCCAAGATTATACTCTACTTCTGCTATTTTTTCAAGTAGGAGATGAGGAGATAAATTTTCATAAGAAAAGCAAACAACAGCGTTCACATACCAAGGCTGATTTTTGTCACCCTGTGGTTCAGTCCGCCAAAAAGATGATTTTGCAACGAGTTTTATATCTATAGATTTTTCTAATAAATCAATAGCTTGTGTGATATTTAATTCAGGGTCTCCGATGTTACCGCCAAAGCCAAGATAGAAAAGTTTTTCCTTATTCATCGTCACTTGATACCTTTAATTATACTTTACATCTTTAAAAATATACTTATAATATTTTAACAGTAATTTTAAATAATGCTTATTTTTAAAAAGTAAAGGATGTATTATGGATTCTTTAGAAATAAAAAAAATTATTAGCAAACAAAATGAATATTTTACGACTCATGAAACATTTTCTGTCGAGCATAGATTATCATATTTAAAAAAACTTCTTACAGAAATAAAAAAAAATCAGTCAGCTATTTTAGACGCTCTTTATAAAGATTTAGGGAAATCGCGCCTTACAGCATTTGGGAGCGAATTAATACCTGTCTATAATGAGCTGAATTATATGATAAAAAATACAAAAAAGCTTGCAAGAAAAAGGTATGTTTCTCAAACCTTATTGACCTTTCCATCAAAAAACTATATTCAGCCCGAACCGTATGGAAAAATTTTGATTTTATCGCCTTGGAACTACCCTTTTTTCTTAGCAATTAAACCGACTATAGGAGCAATTGCAGCCGGAAACTGTGTAATTCTAAAGCCATCTGAACTAACACCTCACACAACTTCTATTGTAGCCAAAATCATAGAGAGTGTATTTCCTCAAGAATATTTTGCAGTTATACAAGGTGGGGTTGAAGTAGCAGAAGCCCTTACCGCCGAACGCTTCGATTTCATTCTTTATACAGGAAGTACACGAGTTGGAAAAATTGTTATGGAGGCAGCAAGTAAAAATTTGACTCCTGTTTGCCTCGAACTTGGAGGAAAAAGTCCAACAATTGTGCTTGACGACATAGATTTAGAACTTGCAGCAAAACGAATTATATTCGGTAAATTCTTTAATGTAGGGCAGACTTGTATTGCTCCTGATTATGTACTTGCTCATAAAAATATAAAAAATGAATTGATTATAAAACTCAAAGAAACAGTTCAAAAATTTATAGGAGAAGACTTTATAACTAATCCTGAGTACTCACATATAATTACAGAGCAAGCATTTGAAAGACTTATAAAAATTGGAGAAGAGTACAATATAAAATACGATAAAGATTCCCTTAAAATTGGAATGACAATCGTAGACGAACCTGCTCTTGATAGTCCGCTTATGCAAGAAGAAATTTTCGGGCCTTTATTGCCTGTTTTATCAGTAGAAAGCTATGAAGAGGCAATTCGATTTGTTCAAGAACGTGAAAAACCTCTTAATGCATATCTTTTTACAGAAAGTAAAGTAGTGCAAGAGCATTTTTCAAAACATGTAAGTGCAGGAAATATTGTAATAAACGATACTATTTTGAACTTAATAAATGGTAATCTTCCATTTGGCGGAGTTGGATTTAGTGGAATGGGAAAATATCAGCATAAAGCATCTTTTGATATCTTTTCACACTTGAAATCGGTTATGATACGCTCGAAGTATTTAGATTTTTCCTTTAGATATCCGCCGTTTCCAAAAATTTTATCTAAGTTTCTAAAATAACGCTGATTTACCATAAAAAAGGACTCCTCAATATTAGCTTGAGGAGTCCTTTTACTATCTAAAACTACTTGCTTCTATACTTGAGGCATAGGTATAACTTGAAGGAAAAAGAAAGTTGAGCCAATAAGAATAAGAAAAGGAGAAATAACAATTGCAATTTTATGTCTTAAAGCATTATTGCTAAGCGCTACAAATAAAAGATTAATCAAAGCAAGCGGTATCAATATAGAAGCGTATGATAGCTGATTGAATGCATAAAGCATAATAGACATATCAAAATAGCTAAGTGCTACAATCGCAATGAGAAACACAGTAAGAAAGAATGTTGCTCTAAAAGCATTACGTGATAAAAGATTGAGAGTTTGAATATAGTAATCACGTCCGAAATCATCAATTTTTCTAGACATAAGTGTGTAGAATAACTGAGTAGTATAAGCTAAACTTCCTCCAACAAGGAAAAAGAAAAGCAATATAAGAGCAAATAACTTTATCTGAACAAGAATAGGGTAGAGGATTGATAAAGCTTTATTAGCAAATAGTATAAGCGGTAAAAGTGAGCTACTTTCTGTTACAGCAAAAAATATTTGTGATTCCAATGGAGTAGAGTTGTAGAAGTAGAGGAAAGTTATAGAAGAAAGAATCAAAAATGCTTTAAGTTGAACCAAAACAGTAAGAAAAGCCCAACATCCTGAAATAATAGGTTTAGGGCTCTTTTTCAAAGAGTGTAACCATAAACGTGAGAAAATCATGCTCAAACCAGTAAACAAAGGAATAAATTGTGCTAAAAATGATAGCTCAATTGATAGTAATCCATAGAAAATTTTGAAAAATGCTAAGTCGACAGCACTAAATATAAAGAGAACAGTATTTACAACAAATGTAAGATTTAATGCTTGAATTGCACGTTTTTTATAGATATTTCTATTTGCTTTTTTCCCTATACTCAGCACAAATACTTGCTTAAAAGCAGTTGAAAATGTAGCACCGGTAAAAAAGGTGAAAATTAAAAGAGTAAGTGAAAGCAGATAGAGTGAATTCACTGTGAATGTACTTGTCATAAAAACTCCTAATCTTTGAAAATAGAGCGTCTTACTGAGACGTTTAGAACAATGCCAATAAGTGCAAAGTTCACAAGCATGGCAGAACCGCCATAAGAAAGGAAAGGCAGTGGCATACCCACAACAGGCATAATTCCAATCACCATTCCGACATTAATAAGTATCTGCCAGAAAAAATAAAAGAAAATTCCGCTACAAAGTAGACTTCCGAATCTATCTTTTGCATCTCGCACACTCAAAAATATTGCGTATAAGAAAAGACAAAAAACACCAATTGTCAAGAGTGTTCCCACAAAGCCCCATTCTTCGCCGAGAACTGCAATTACAAAGTCAGTGTGTTTTTCAGGTAAAAATCTTAATTGACTCTGAGTCCCTTCCTGAAAACCTTTCCCCATTAACTCGCCGGAACCTATTGCTATTTGTGATTGAATGATGTGATATCCCGAACCTTGAGGATCTTTTGAAGGGTCTAAAAATGTCAGTACCCTTTGTTTTTGGTAGTCTTTAAGGAAAAACCAAGTAAAAGGGAGCATTAGAGGAAAAACTACCAAACAAACACGTAAAACTTGCCATTTAATTCCGTGATAGAGCACCATTCCGCCAAGAACAAGCAAGAGCATTAATGCTGTTCCTAAATCCGGCTGAGTAACTACAAGAGCAAAAGGGAAAAAAGCCATTGCAAATACTTGTATTAATCTTATCCATGAAAGCGATTCACCGCTTTTAGAAAGCATCTTTGCACCAACGATTAAAACTGCAAATTTAGCAAATTCACTAGGTTGTAAGTTCATAAAACCTAAGTTTAGCCATCTTTGAGCACCGCCGGCGCTAACACCAATAAGGTGAACAAGAATAAGTAATATTGCAATAAGAACGTAGAATGGAATTCCAATTATTTCAAAACGATGGTAGTCGATGAGCGATGTAACAAGCATCACAGCAAGACCCATACCGGCCCAGATAATTTGCTTTTGAAAGTATGGGGCATAAGTGAAACCATCTTCATTACTTATGCTACTTGCCGAGTAAAGATTGATTAATCCAAGTGCTACAATAATAACTGTAAATAAAACAATCCCCCAGTTTACACTATATAAGGCTTTAGAATCAAAGTCATTTCTGAACTGTGAAGATTTCGATAAAGTCTTAAAAGAACCGGAGGATTGCATAAATCAAGAGTCTCTTACTGGAAGTAGAGTTCGTTTAGAATTTCAATTTCAGCAAGTGAGCGAAGTTCTTGAAGGTAGAGGCTGAAAAGCATATCCATTCTTGATTGCTCGATTTGGCGAAGAGCATTGATTTTAATAATATCCCAATCTTCTTCGTTTGCCGGAATAATTTCAGCCGGTTTTACAATGATATATCCATTATCTACAGCATAAGCATCAGCTAACCAAGTGTTTTCAGGTGCTTCAAAGATAACATCTTTTAAAGGTACAGTCACACCGAAAGATGTAATACCTTGTCTGTCTATAGTAGATTCAGTGATAGTTGTGCTATCAATTTTGCTGGTATCTTTAAGAAGTTCTAAAGCACTTTCTTTTGCTTTTTGATGCGCTAAAGACTGCTTTGATTCAGCTCTTACTGATTCCTTAACTTGTTCAAATGCTTGAGCTTGTGCAGGATTATTCTCTACAACTCTCGCAACAAGTAAAGCATTATTTGCTGAAATAGGATTGCTTAAAACTGTGTTTGCAACAGTTTGTTTAAGAGCTTCGATATCAGTAGTTGTTATATTATAAGAGCTTGCAAGAAGTTCAAAAGGAATTGTACCAGTTGATTTTACTTTTAAGCCTTCCTTTAGTGCAGCATCAGCGAATGAAGAATTTCCATTTACTTGAACAAGTAGAGAATCTACAACTGTTTGAACGCGTGAAAGAGCTTCTTTCTCAGCTAAAACTTTACCGATGATTTCTTTCTTTTCTTCATCTGATAAAGGTTTTGCAGCTTCTTTGCCTGTTACATTAATAAGGTGATAACCAAATTGAGTGCGTACAGGTTCAGAAATAGTGCCAACTGCTTGAGAAAAAGCAACTTCTTCAAATTCAGGTACCATCTGACCACGAACAAAAGTTCCTAATTCGCCACCATTTTGACCGCTTACAACATCATCAGAAAACTCTTTTGCAAGTTCGGCAAAATCCGCACCTTCAGCTAGTTTTGCTTGAATATCTTTGATTTCAGCAAGCACTTCTGCTTCTTGCTCTTCGGTTGAACCTTGTGGAAGCAAGATAAGAAGGTGTGATGCTGTTACATTTTCAGGAATGTCATAAGCATTAGGATTTTTAGTATATTCTTCTTGAATTTGAACATCAGTCACAGCATCTACTTTTGCAAGAGTAGATGGACTTACTTCAATGTATTCAAGGTTGATGCTTGCAGGTGCCATATAGTTTTGTTTTGTGCTTTCATAGAGAACTTTAAGATCGTCATCGCTAGGATTTACGCTATCAATAAAGTCAGCATCTGCAACAAAAACAGCGTCAAAAGCTCTTTGTTCAGCGTTATACTCGTAAAGTTGTCTTGCTTGAGTTTCTGATGCATATGCAAAAGGAGCTAAAATTTCAGCAAATTTAGCTTGAAGCATTGATTTTTTAATGCTTTCTTCAAATGTTTTAGGTGTTTGACCTGCATTTGCAACTGCTTTTTCATAAACTTCAAGATTGAATTTTCCGTTAGCATCATGGGTGAATGGATATTGAGAAATCACTTCATAGAGTTCACGAGGAGTGATTGTCATACCAATTCTTTGAGCTTCCTGTTGAAAGATTGTCTGAATTGCTAAGGATTCCAATACATAACTAGGGAAGTTCATTTGTTTCAATTGTTCATCTGTAATATTTGGAATACTTGCACGAATAGTGTTGAGTTGTTCGTTATATGCTTGTAAATACTCTTGTTCTGAGATTTCTACTCCATTTATGCGTGCAACTCCTGTTGATACAGATTGCATTGATCCTATTCCCCAGAATACAAACACAAGGATAATAAGACCAAAAGCGATTTTTACCCAAATTGATTGGGAATGATTACGAATACCATCTAACATTATAATGTCCTTTATCCTATTGATTTTTTGATATAATTTAGGAAGCCACCACATTTGATGATTTCCCATTCTTGAGCGGATAAATCATTGATGACAGGAATTTCTTCACCACTTGAAAGTATAAGCTTCGTTGCTTTTTGAGGTGCAAAATCGCTAAGGTCGAGCTTTGCAGCTGTGCCTTTTTCAAGTTTAGCATAATCCGCAGGGTTTTCAAAAATAAGTGGAAGAATACCAAAGTTTACAAGGTTTGCTCTGTGAATACGTGCGAATGATTGTACGAGCACTGCACGAACACCTAAGTAGCGAGGAGCAAGAGCTGCGTGTTCACGGCTAGAGCCTTGACCATAGTTTGTGCTTGCGACAATTAAAGAATTGATACCTTTTTCTTTGATAGCATCACAAGTTTGAGCAAATGTGCTCTCAACTCTTTCAAATACGTGGCGTGAAATAGCCGGAATATTTGAACGGAGTGAAGTTATTTCAGCACCGGCAGGCATGATATGATCTGTAGTGATATCAGATTCGAGCTTGATTGCTACTTCAAAATCAATGCTTTGCGGTAAAGTTTCAAATTGTGGAAGAGCCACGATGTTTGGTCCTCTACTGATTTGTACTTGCTTTCTATTTTTTTCATTGCTGTCAGGATAGATAAAGTGCTCTTTAAGTGATGGAACTTCTTTTGGTAAATCTGCAAGAGTAATACCTTCACCCCAAGTTGCAGGGTCGGTGAAACCACCATGAATAGCACAGAATGCTGCTGTAATTGGGCTTACTAAGTAAACATCAGCATCTTTAGTTCCTGAGCGTCCTTCAAAGTTTCTGTTGAAAGTACGTACAGATACACCGCTTGTTTTTGGTGAAGAACCCATACCGATGCAAGGTCCACACGCACATTCTAGAAGACGTACACCGGAATCAATTAATTTTTCTAGTTTGCCGTTAGTGGTGAGCATACGTAAAACTTGACGTGAACCAGGTGAAAGATTTACATCTGTATTATATGATACATGTTTTCCGTCTAAAATATCAGCAACTGCGGCAATATCGGCGTATGATGAGTTTGTACAAGAACCGATACAAACTTGAGCTACATCAATTTTTGTTTCAGAAGCTGCAAGTTCTGCAATTGTTTTTACCTGATCCGGCATAGAAGGACAAGCCGCCATCGGTACGATTGTTGATAAATCTATTTCAATGTATTCATCATAAGAATCTTGTTCGTCAGCAAAAAGAGGAGTAAAGTCTTTTTCTCTGCCCATTGCTGTGAGGAATGCTTGTGTGCTTTCATCACTTGGGAATACAGAAGTTGTTGCGCCAAGTTCTGCGCCCATATTTGTGATGGTTGCTCTTTCAGGCACGCTCAAAGATTTTACGCCTTCGCCGTAATATTCAATTACTTTTCCAACGCCACCTTTTACAGTGAGTTCTTTAAGAAGATAAAGAATAATATCTTTAGCTTGTGCATAGCCTTTTAAAGAATTTGTAAGTTTTACACCCACAACTTTCGGCATTGGGATTGTATATCCTTGCCCTGCCATAGCAAGAGCAACAGAAAGTCCGCCTGCGCCGATAGCAAGCATGCCAATACCACCACCGGTTGGCGTGTGACTGTCAGAACCAAGTAAAGTTTTACCCGGAATTCCGAAATTTTCTAAATGGAGCTGATGGCAAATTCCTGTTCCCGGAGGGCTGAAAATCGCATTAAAGCGAGCCGCTGAACTTTGTAAAAATCTATGATCATCAGGGTTTTTAAAGCCCATTTGTAGTGTGTTGTGGTCAACATAGGACAATGAAAGTTCTGTTTTTACACTGTCAATTCCAAGGCTTTCAAATTGAAGCCATGCCATTGTACCGGTTGCATCTTGTGTAAGTGTTTGATCAATTCTAATGCTGATTTCTTCGCCAGCTTTGTACTCTAATATCCCCTTACCTTCGCTAGAAAGTAAGTGCGCTTGCAGAATCTTTTGTGTAATATTCATTATGCATCCTTACAATAAATTTTCACAACTTTTTTATCCTTAATACTAATATTCGTCAACTTTTTTAATTTAGGATTATTTTGTGGATTTTTTTGTCTTAGAAAATCAAGGAATAAAGTTTTCTTTCTATAAAAATGAACTTAGCCTTGAATGAGGGGGATTTTTATATGAATACTTGTTCCACCATACTGATTATTTTCAGCATAAATTGTGGCGTTATGACTAGAAATAGTCTCTTGAACAATGGCAAGCCCTAAACCCGTTCCATCTTTTTTATTTGAGTAATATGGTTCAAACATATGCCCTAAGTCATCTTTACTGAGTTGAATTCCGTTATCTGCAACCGTAAGCAAACAGTAATTTTGAATAAGTTCTACGGAAGTAATCACCCTAGGATTTGTTGTTTTTTCAAGAATTTCGCAAGCATTGAGATAGATATTGACAAGTGCTTGCTTGAAAGATTCAGTGTGTATAAGTAAAGGTGGAATAGATGGTGGCAGATTAATTTGCCAGTCTATATGCGTGTGGGATGACTTAAATATTTGATAACTTTCTAAAAGAATAGTTTCCAAATTTTCTTTTTTGAGTTGAATTTCAGGCATACGAGAAAATTCAGTAAAATTCTTTATCATCTTTTGCATTCTTTCAACTTCGTTTATAATGAGATTTGTGCAATCGGTGAAAGTTTGCTCTTTATGCTGAGGGTTGAATTTGCGCTCTAACCTTTCAGCAGAAAGTCTGATTGGAGTGAGCGGATTTTTCATCTCATGGGCTATTCGTTTTGCAACTTCACGCCATGCCCCAAGCCTTTCAGCAAAGCTAAGTTCGGTAATATCTTCAATAACAGCGATTATAAGATCGTTTTCTAGATTTTTTTCACCATTTATTTCTTCTGTATGATTGAAATTTGGTATGAGCAAACTATTAAAAAGCAGCTTTACATGCTGATTACGAATGACAGCTTCAAGTTCTTTTCTCCATATTTTATCGGGATTATCAGTAAGAAAAATAAGCATTTCTTCAAATATTTTTTGATTTTTAGGTGTAAAATATTCCGTTGGGCTTTGCTGAGTGAATTTTTCTTCCGGCATATCAAATATAGAACAAGCAGCCTTATTTATTGTAAGCACTTGCCCACTGCGAGAGAGCACAACAACACCGGTTGCGATATTTTCAAGAACTGTTTCAATAAATATACTTCTTTGTTCTAACTCTTTATTTGCTTTGCTAATATCTTCATTTGTTTCACGCACGTGCTTTGTCATTGAGTTAAAAGAGGCTACAAGCTGTCCTAATTCATCTTTTCCTTTATCTTCAAGAAAAACATCAAGCTCGCCTTGAGCGATTCTGTCAGTTCCTTTTGCGAGGAGTGCAATAGGTGCTGTAAGTTCTTTTGAAAGCCTAACCGCCATAAAAATAGCACTGAAAACCATGATTAAAGCCAATAATCCTAAAATTAAGGAAAAAGATAGCTTTAAAGGACGCTTAAGAGATTTTAGATAAATATATTCATCAAAGCCTTGACTAATAGATGCTAAGTTTGATTGTGCAACATTACCAATATTTTCAGCAACTATAAGTAAATGTGAGGGAAGATTATCTAATCTCTGTATAGCTACAGCGTAATCATTTCCACTGGTTGAATAAAGTCCTGTGAAAGGTGAACTTGTTATGGATGACCATGAAGTGTTTTGGAAAATATTTTGAATAACTATACTTGTTGAACGTTTTTCGGGAAGTGCAAAGTCAAGTCTGAATGAAGATTTTGATGTATCAACAAGTGCAAATATATTGCTATCAAGAAGCAAAGTCTGCTTAGAGATATACTTTTCTATGTCTTCAGGGGTGATTTTGCCTTCCTGCTCACTCTCAATTTCATGGGGAATAAGTTCAATTCTATTTGCAAGCCTATTTGATGCTGTCTCGTAAATGTTCTGACCAACCTGTATAGCTGCATCCATCGAACTTGCAACGGTGCTTGTAAACCAGTAGTCAACACTTGTAATAACAACACGGTTAGCGGCTAAAAACATAAGAAATACAGGTATTAATGATAGTGAAACAAAGGCAAGCAAAAGGCGAGTACGAAGGCGAGAGCCAAAAACTTTTCTTCGCCTTTCAGTAAAAAGTTTAACAATATTTCGGACTGCAAGAAAACAGACAACAAGCATTAAAATAGCGTTAAGATTAAGTAAAACAAGGAAATACCAAGAATCAGAACCCAAATAAGTCGTCTGTCCCCATGTTCCAATAAAAACGAAGAGCACGAGAACTACAGCGATGGCAATTTCGCGGTTTCTATGTACCTTTTCGCGTCTTGCTTGTGAGTTTGTACTTTCTTTTATTTCTTTCATAAAGTTACAAAATTTATTGTGAGTTTGGAAGTGAAAGAGTAAATAAATAAGAATCTTTCGCTATATCCCAAGTCCAAAAGAAAAGAGTTTTTTCAAGCCATGGTGGAACTGTGGCATGCCTTAAGCCAAGTGTGAGATCGATAGTATATTTTCCGTCAAAATCAAGTTCTGGTAGGTGGTTAAGTGAAAGGGTATATTTTGAGAATATATTATGAAGTAAAGACTTTAAATCCCTTGAACGTAGAGGATTTTCGTTTTCATGATAGAGAAGAAACTCGTGTGTAAGTGATTGATAACGTAATTGCCAACCTGAAATATAACTTTGAATTTCACTATCCGGCAGAAAAGCTTTATTTTCATTTAAAGTTGCAAAACAATCAATATTTATACTTACACCTGAAATTAACATTTTTTCAATTCTTTCAATATCAGGCAGAGAAAAAAATAATTCAAGTTGAATGGAATTATTAGAAAAGCTTATATTTGAGGATGTTAGAGTGAAAAATGGTTGTGCTTCAGCATGAGATTTCTCAACGCTACAAAAAAATAAGCATGTGAAAAGAACGAGGCCTATAAAAAGTCTCGAAAATTTATTTTTCATGTAATTTGATATGGTTATAGATGTATTTTTCACGCTTGGGAGTATGACATATTCTTGAAAAATGTGCAAGTATTCATTCTTGTACAAAAATTTGTCATCTTGCAAGTTTTAAAAATTGATTTATTGTATCTTGTAGCACAAAGAAAATTTATTATCGGTTTGGAGGTTTTATGCCCTTATATGATTTTGAATGCAATGCATGCGGTCATATTTTTGAAGAACTTGTTTTTGAAAATGACGAACGTCCACCTTGTCAAAAATGTGGAGATATGGATACTGCGCAAAGAATGTCAGCTCCATCACCACTAAAGACAAACCCTTTTCCTTATAAAGTTGGTAAAACAATGCCACAAATGCCAAAGCTAAACAGAACTTGCCCTAATGCTTCCTCTTGCGGACAAGTGGCAACCATTGGCGGCGGCGGATGAGGAAAATAGTAAATCTTAGTGTAAGATTTATAAATAGAAAGTAGACGTTTATCAGATTTCACAAAATACTCAATTTTGGAGACTCTATGAAAAACTTAAAAAAATTAACCGCTAATATATCATCAAGCTTACTTGCTGTTATATTTATTTGCTCAACCGCAACCTCAGCATTTAGTAAGATGCCGGATTTTGTTGATTTAGCTAAAGAAGCCGGTCATGCTGTTGTTAATATAAGCACTGAAAGAACTGTTCAAACCGGTATGCATGGAATGTTTCCCAATGAAATGTTTCGCTCAATGCCAAAAGAGTTTGAACACTTTTTCCGTCAATTTGAAGGGCAAGGTAGAGGACAAGAAAGAAAACAATCCTCTTTAGGTTCAGGCTTTATTATTTCACAAGATGGCTATATTGTTACAAATAATCATGTTGTTGAAGGTGCTGATAAAGTTTTTGTTCACCTTGAAGGTAAAACCGGTAAATCTTCATCTTTAGATGCTGAAATTATCGGAACTGATCCTGAAAGCGATCTTGCTTTATTAAAAGTAACTACAAAGACACAACTTCCTACTTTAAAATTTGGTGATTCAGATAAAAGTGAAGTAGGTGAATGGGTGCTTGCAATTGGTAATCCTTTTGGTTTAGGGCATACTGTAACAGCCGGTATTCTTTCAGCTAAAGGGCGTAATTTACAAGCAGGACCTTTTGATAACTTTTTACAAACTGATGCCTCAATCAATCCAGGTAACTCCGGCGGTCCACTCATTAATATGGATGGCGAAGTTATTGGTATAAACACGGCTATTTTAGCTTCAGGTCAAGGTCTTGGCTTTGCTATTCCTAGTTCAGAAGCTTCACGTATTATTGAAGCATTGAAAAAAGGTGAAACAGTTGCTCGTGGTTGGCTTGGTGTAAGTATTCAAAATATTGATGAAAATACTGCTAAAGCTCTTGGACTTAAAAGTGAAGACGGTGCTCTTATCGGTTCAGTTATGAAAAATGAACCGGCTGATAAAGCAGGTATTAGAGCTGGCGATGTAATTATTGAAGTTAACGGTAAGGAAATTGTAAATTCATCTGACTTACTTCAGTCAATCGCAAGTGTTGCACCAGGTAAAAGTGTTGATATTACCCTTATTCGTGATGGTAAAACCAAGAAATTAAAAGCTGTTCTTGGGCAAAGAAAATCTGATGAATCAGAAAGCAATACAGCTAAACCTGAACAAGATATTCTTGGATTAAGTGTACGTCAATTATCTGAAAAAGAATTGAAAGAAAATGATGTGCCTTCAGGACTTGTAATTGTTGAAGTTGCTCAAGGTTCAACATCTGCAATGGTTGGCTTACAAAGCGGAGATATTATTCTTGCTGCAAACCTTAAAGATGTAAGTAAACCGGCTGACCTAAAGAAAATTGTTGAGAAAGACGGTAAATCTCGTGGGGCAGTATTCTTACAAGTATTGAGAAAAGGGCAACAATTCTCTATAGCTGTTCCTGTAAAATAATAGTATTTACAGCTTATTATAAAATAAAGCTTCCTCTAGTGTGTGCATACACTTTAGAGGAAGCTTTTTTTATACACTAGCTAGTGTCGTCAAAATAATCACAATAACAAACTACTAAAGCTTTATAATGTTCAAAGAAGATAAATTTGTTTAATGTTAATATATATATTTTAAAATTGTATTCTTTGAATACAGGAGTTACTTATGAAGGCTTCCCAAAAAACATTAATAATTCTTTTAATATGTAGTTTGTTTTTAACTGTATTTCGCTTTTTTCAATTAAGAGTTGATAACTCTGCAAAGGTTGATTTTGTATTGAATAATTTCACTGATAGAATAGAAAATGCTGTAAATTCAGCAATTAATATTCTTCATCCTCTTGAAGTAATAATACTTCGTAATCCTCAAGGATTTACACAAGTAGAGTTTGATAAATTAGCGGACAGTTTTTGTACAGAAGGAATTCATCAAAATCTATCTTACTTGCCAAATGGTGTAATAACCTATCTTTATAATAGAGAAAAAGGACATGATGTTTTGATTGGCAAGAACGTGCTTGAAGGAGAATATGCAAGTGAATACGCAATATATGCTAAAAATAAAAGAGAAATTGTATTCTCAGTTCCATGGAATAATATTGTAGATGGAGTAGGCATAGTTGCCAGAAAAGCAATATATAACAGTAATGAATTTATAGGTTTTGTAAGTGTAGATTTAAGTCCTTTAGGTCTTGTAGAAAATTCTGCATTATCTGAATTAAAAGATATGGGTTTTGAATATAAGCTTGTAGTTTCATTTAATAGTGAAAAGATAATGCGTATTGAAACAGAAAACTATTTAGATGTTTTTGCAGATAGAAAAGTTTTAAATGTTGGTGCGGTAGAGTGGAATCTCTCAATTATGGAACCATATGCGCTTTTTAGTAATTTTGAAAGAATACTCTCACTTTTTATTGCTTGCATAGCCGTTACAGCATTTGTTTACTGCATAATGACTAGAACAGAAAAACGTAAAGAAAGAGCTGAACGTGAACTCTATATCGATCCTCTCACAAGAGCATATAATAGAAAAATGATAGATGAATATCTTGATAATAATAATATAAAATCATTCACTCTTTTTTATCTTGACCTTAATGACTTTAAACCGGTGAATGATACGCATGGGCATGAAATAGGCGACAAGTTACTAACTGTATACGTTGAAAGACTTAAAATGAATTTCAAGAAAAATACTTTAGTAATAAGAATGGGGGGCGATGAGTTTGCTTTAATAATTGAGGGTGATTTAAGTCATGAAGCAAGAGAAAGTATTATTAAACGAATACAAAATATAACATCAATGCCTTTTTCATTAAATAAGTTGAGAGTTAAAGTTTCAACTAGTTTAGGGTACGCAATTTATCCTGTTGATGGAGATTCAATAAGTGTACTTTTGGCAAAAGCAGACTGTATGATGTATGAAGACAAAGTTCAAAATAAAAAGAAGGCTAGCTCTTTTGAATAATGATGAATAAAAGTTGATGAAAAGTAATCATTGTTTAGATAAAAAAAGTAGTCATTGTTCAGATAAAAAATCATAAAAAATGATAAAAATAACTTAGTAAAAAGTAATCATTGTTTAAAAGTTGAAAACTTCTTATATTCTAATTGGTTGAAAATTTTATTCAATGATTACTATTAAATATACGATGAATAATAATAGTAATTAGTCTTAATAATATTTTTTTTGATAAAATTCGCTTGACATTTATATAAAAAAAGCTAAATAAATGCTGACTTAATTCGGAAGAAGAAATACCGAAAAGTTACTGCAGCGATGATTAATGTCGGCAGTTTGAGTATGTGACGATTCTTACTTTTTTTTAGACGGGCAGCTCAAGTATTCTTTAGATAAAAAACTACCAATGCATTTTGAATAGTATTAAAAATCTGATTTGGAAGATATTATCCCATAAAATCTAACTTTAAGGATTTAAGGTAACTTTATTATCTAGTTTAGAAGCTTTATTTCATATTTTTAAATACTTAAATAGTTCGTTAAATCATATAAAAGGAAATAGAATAAAAATCGTATGGCTACTTATAATTTGAATAAGCCTTCAGCGGCTACACAGCAATTGATTACAGTTAATGAAGAAATGACAGGTTTTGCTTTTGGCTTTGATATTGCAAATGCTATTTTAGAAAAAGTTGATAACAACCTAATTATTTCATTTGAAGATGATGGTTCTTCAATACTTTTAGAAGACTTTTATGCAGTTTATTCATCTGAATTTATACCAAATTTCCTTGTTAATGGTGAAACTGTAGAGGGTGAAGAATTCTTCGCTGCTTTAGATGAAAACCTTATGCCTGCTGCCGGTCCTGCTGCAGCTGCGGCTGCAAACGATGGCGGTAGATTCTATCTTACCGCAAATGATGCGCTTGCAACCGGTGTTGACGCTCTTGGTGGATTAACAGGTGGTTCAGGGTATTCAATCGGTACTATACTTTCTGACGCTGAAGGTGTAAATACCCCACCGGAACTTATTGATATTATAGCGCTTCCTGATGGTGATGATGATTCAACTGATGGTCTTGATGATGGTAACTCAGCAGCTCAAGCTGCCGGTGCACATGTTGGCGTAAAAGAATCAGGCGTTGGTTTTGGTGGCAATCCTAACGATGTTTACGCAGGTGATTTAATTGCAAATGGTCAAATCCTCGCTAGTGATGCAAATGGTGATGCTCTTACTTTTACTTTCCAAAATGGTACAAGCGGTACAATTCAAGGGCAATACGGTGAGTTCACACTAAATGCTGACGGTACTTTCTCCTACAATATTTATGCTTCCGATAATGCTGATAACACTACAGCTGATAAACTTGATAGCCTAAATGCAGGCGAAAATGTTCAAGAAAGTTTTACTGTATATGTAAACGATGGTAATGGCGGTATCACTCCTGCAACTGTTGTTGTAAACGTTCAAGGTACAAATGATAAGCCTGAAATTTCTTTTGAAGGCGATGTTCTACTTCAAGAAAATAGTGATGTGGAAACAACAGGCTCACTCATCGTTACCGATTTTGATAGTGAAGATGATACATTTGCTGACCAAACAGTTACTGTTGACGGCATTACTATTTCTAAAACTCAAGATACCGTTATCGAAGGTGAATACGGTATACTTACTGTTCACCCAGACGGTTCTTATGATTATGTGCTCTATACACCAGCAGACGGTGTAAAATACGATAAAGTATCAAACCTAGAAGATAAAGAAACCGCAACTGAAAGCTTTGATATCCTTACAAAAGATAGCAATAATGCTACAGACGACAGCATTCTTTCTTTTGAAATCACAGGAACAGATAATGGTGTAATCGTAGTTATTCCACCGGTTGATCCAACTGATCCAACAAAACCTAACCTAGGTATTGAAACTCATCCACATATTTTAAATGAAAATAATTTAGCTGATGGAACAAACCCTGATAGTGATAATCTTTCAAGCTCAGCTAAAATAACCATCACAGCTCTTGATGGTTTAAGTTCAATCACTTTTGGTGGCGAAACTCTTGCTAGCTACTCAAATGGAATTTGGACTTTAGATACAAGCGCAACTAATACAACATACGGTAATATCATCATTACTTCTGTAATTGATAATAATGACGGCACTTATTCAGTTGAGTATAAGTATACCTTAACAAGCCCTGCTGATGTTGACGCTGATAAAACTACTGATGATGTAATTTTAGGAATCACCGATTCAGATGGAACTAATGTTGATGTAACAATCCATGTAGATATTATTGACGATGCTCCTATTGCTAAAGATACGAATTTTGATTTGGCTGTTGATGCGTCTACAGGTAAAGCAGAAGTAGTAACAGCAGGTGAAACCTCTGCAGAGCAAGATGCGTCTGCATACTTTAATAAAGGTGCTGACCAACATGATACTGTAAAAGAAACAGCTACTGAAGCTCATGTTGCTGAATACAGCATTCTTGATAAGCCAGAATCAACATCAGTAAACGGCAGTGAAACAACTTATAACTATACTTGGGGTTCTGTAACTCTTAACACAACAACTGGTAAATACACCGTAACTCCGAATAATAATGCCGATAACGTAAGCTTTGATATTCAATATCAAGATGGTGATGGAGATGTTGCAAAAACAACTGTAAGCTTTGAAGTAGATAACAAAGCAACTGAAATCACTTTCCCTGATAGTGATAAAGATGGAATCCTTGATAACCAACTCACAACCTCTGACGATGCTATTGACCCTGAAATTGGCAATAAAGAAGGTGATGACTTTGCTTCTGATTCAGGTTCATTTACATTTATATCACAAGATGGTGTTCAAAGTATCACTATCAATGGTAAAGAAATAACTTTCAATGAAGATGGTAAAGCTGCGGTTGAAGGCAAACACGGCGATATTATTTTCACTCTAGAGGGCGATGAAGTAAGCGGTTATACAGTAAAGTATACTTACACTCAAGATACAGTAAAAGAGCATACTGATACTAACAATGATGAAACTGCTGATTTAGGTGATAGTTTCACTATCAATGGCATCACTAACGGGAACGGAACATATTCTGATTACTCTAAAGATGCTGACGGAAATGCTCAAACAGCTCCAAGCATTGATGTAACAATTAAAGATGATATTCCTGTATTGACTTCTAATCCATCTGTAACTGTAGATGTTTCAAGCTCTGATCTTAGTGAAGAACTTTTCACATATAAAGTTGGTGCAGATATCGAGGGCTCAAGTGTAGTCTTTGGCGTTAACGGTGAAGAGTTTGAACTAAAAGGTAATGATGTTTATTACGAAGGGCAAAAAATTGGCTCTATCACTAATGACGTTACAAGTGGCACTGTAAGCTTTACATATAATACCGAATTTAAACCAGAAGGTATTGTACCTAATATAGAAATTACTTACACTGTTACCGATGGTGATAATGACTTTGTAAAAGGCGCAACTACTATTGATCTTACAGGTAAAACAACTGTTGCTCCTAACGAAGAGGGCGATAAAGTAACTCTAGATGATGCCGATACAATCGGTGCTAATTCAAGCACTGTTACAGGTGAATTGATTATCAACTCTCTTGATCCTATCACAACAATTACTATTGACGGTAAAACATTCAATCTTGATGGCACAACAGGTGCTCTTGATATGGGTGGCTACACACTTAATGTTACAGCTTATAACTCTGATACAGGCATTTTAAGCTATGAAGTAAAACTTGATGATAACTATAATCACAGAGATCTAAGCTCAAATGACAATATCACTTTCAACGAAGCCGGTGATGCTATTATTAAGCTTCCGGTAAACGTAAATGGTGCAACACTTGATATTGAAGTAACTATTTTAGATACTGAACCAGTGAAAACTGATGCAGATCATAGCATGACTTTGAACGGTGGCGAAACAAGCTCAGCAAAACAAGCTTCTGATCTTTTTGATGAAGGTGCGGACATTGCTAATGGGTACTATACTCTTGATGCAGAGGTAAAACCTACTGAAAATGGAACCGAGCTCACATATAATTTTTCGTGGGGTTCAGTAACAATTGATCAAGAAACTGGTAGTTACACAGTAACTTCAAACAACACAACTTCAGGTAGTTTCACAGTAAAATATACAGACGGTGATAATGATACAGCTTTATCTAATCCGATAACAGTAACAGTTGATAGCTTTATTGATGAGAAAACTTTTAACTTTACAGATGGTAATAACCTTGAAACTTCTGATGAAGCATTTGAAGATAAAAGCCCAAACCTTGAAGGTGATGAAACTCTCACAACTACTGATTCTTCAAGCTTTACTATTGTTTCTTACAATGGTGTAAGTTCTGTAACTATCAATGGTGACGTATATACATTTGACTCAGTAACCGGAAAAGTGGTTGTTAACGGAAAAAATGGTTCATTAGAACTTACTTTAAAAGCTCCAACAGACGGTTCAGCAACTTATACAGTAGATTATACTTACACTCAACGTGCACCAATGGGACATACTAACGGCAGCAGTGATGAACCACAATTAGGTGATGATTTTGTTATCAGTGCTGTAACTGATAATGACGGCGATAAAACCGATTTAACAGCAAAACCTACTATTCAAGTAACAATCACTGATGACGAGCCAATCATCACAAATTCAATTGCAACAGCTGAAACTATAGACGGCAATACCTCAACAGTAAACTATGACCTAAGCAATAATATTTCTTTTGGTGCTGATGGTGCGGCGGCTACTGGCTCAATTACGCTTTCTGTTACTGATGAAGACAATGACCCAAATACAGGATATCACTTAGAAGGCACAACTCTAAGCTATAATGGCAAAGTTTTAGGTCAAGTAAGTGTTAATGGAACTATTGTATCTATTGATACTTCTTCTAAGGATACATCTTTCATTGGGCAAGAATTACCAAAACTTTCTTTCAATTACATAGCAAAAGATAGCGACGGCGACACTGTAAACGGAACTTTAGACGCTAACTTCGACTTTGACTTCGGTGATGATGCTTCTGATGCAACACCTGATATTACTGTATCTATCACTACAGATGGTGATACCGACGATAAAGTAATCTCTTCAGAAGATTTAAAAGCAGACGAAGGCAATGTAAACGCAGATATTACTTTTGGTGATGATGTTACTGTTGGCGACATTGTAAATGTTACCATTAAAGGTAAAGGCGATGGCGATGTTACTTATACAGATTCAAAAGGTGATATAATCACTCCTAATGAAGACGGCACAATTACTTTAAATGAAGATATGATCGCTAATGGTATTACAGTAACTTTCCCGGCTCCTGCCGATAAAACAGAAATTATTGTTAGTGCAACCGTAACCGATGAAGATGGAAACTCTGCTTTTGATGATGATAAAGCAACTATAGATACTTCCGGCCCTAAAATCGAGTTTGAAGTTGATGGTCATATAAACGATAACTCAGTAGAGCTCAAAGAAGATAACTTATCTGATGGAACTGCACAGGATTCAAGTGCTCTTACTGTATCAAAATCATTTACAGTAAATGCTGATAGCGATTTAGCTTCTATTACAATTGGTGGAGAAAAAATTACTCTTAATGAAAGCGGTAACGGAAGCTTTACTGGAGATATAACATCTGCTGAGGGTAACTTCACAATTAATAATATAGTGGTTAAGCCTGTTTTTGATGCTCTAAATAAACCTACAGGTGACTACACAGTAAGCTATGATGTAACCTTGAATGATAATGTAAGTCATACAGATGATAAGAATAATCCACTAGCGCAAGGCGGAAGCGAAAACCTTGGCTTTAATGTGGCTGTTTCTGCTACAGATAAAGCGGGTAACACATCTGATGCTACAATTACTGTAACTATTGAAGATGATGCTCCAATTGCATTAGATGAAACAAGTGGAGAAATTCTTGAAGGATCTACATTTATTTCTGATTCAGAAACAAATCTTCTTAAAAATGATGTAGCAGGTGCTGACGGTGGTAAGGCTGTTTCACAAGTACAACTTCCAAAAGGTTGGATAAGTGGTTCTGCTACAGAAGGTGCATGGCTTGATGTTCCGGCAGAAGGTTTAGTTTTAGAGTCTGACTATGGAACATTAACAATCAATTCTGATGGTTCTTACACTTTTACCTCAACAGCTAATAGTCTTGATAGTGATGTTATGCCACAAATCAACTATAGAGTGACTGACAGTGAAGGTGATTACGATGAAGCAACCCTTACACTCGATATTACAAACGTAAATGCCGGCGGTGATGCAAAAGGAACTGTTTCTTCACATGATGATAGTTTAGATACTCAAGTAGATGTAAATTCTCTTCCATTGATTGATGGTAAGTTAGCTGACGGTTCAAGCTTTAACTTTGGCGATACTAATGAATATAAAGTTTACGATGCTGATAAAAATCTTGTAGGTCACTTTGAAGTTGTGGGCGGAAAATTAGTTTTCACTCAAGATGCAGCTTATAAGCACGCTAACGACAATAGCCTAAATGATGGTCAGATTATAGTAAAACTTCCGGTTATAAATGGAGCTAATACAGGAACAGTAGAAGTAACAATCACTATTGGTGATAGTGAAGTAAATATTTCTTCTGACCTTACAAGCGCAGAACAAAGCCGTGAAGGGACTGACTTAGCTATCGATAAAGTAATTATCGAAAATGATGGTTCTGTTTCAGGTGAGCTAACAATTGACACAAGCGCAGACGGTACAACCTTAAAACTTGGCGATACAATAATTCCTTTAGATAAAAACGGAAATATTGCTATAGCTGAAGGTAAAGGAAGCTTTGATGTAGTGCTTGAAGGAAAAGGAACAGTAAGCTTTAATGCAGATGGAACATATAAATTTACTCCAGCTGTTGGCTTTATAGGCGATGTTGTGTTAAACTTCGTTATTACTGATACTGATGGAGATTCACAAAACACAAGTGAAACAATTACTGTTGTTCCAGATAATGAAGCAAGTATCACTCCAGAAGCAACCGATTCTATAAATGAGCTTGAAGAGGGTGGTAATACTACAGGCTTGTTAGACCTTGGTGTAGATTTCAAAGGTGAAGCAGGTATAATTCAAATTGGTCGCCTTGGTGAGGTTGTCATTAATGTTGATGCAAGCGGTGTAGCAAGCTTTGCTGATCCAAGTAAAACAGCTATTGATGGTCAATACGGGACTGTAGAATTTTTTATTGTAGACGGTAAAATTCAATATAAATATACATCAGATGCAGTAGTTGACCATACTTTATCAGATTCACTTTCTGAAAGCTTCACAATTACAGCAACAGATGCAACAGGTGATACAGCAATTGGCTCTCTCAACGCAACGGTTACTGATACAACATCTGTAGCAAATGTCGATATTGACGGAGTTGACGCTAAAGAAAATACTGTAGCAGAAGGCAATATACTTACTAACGACACTAAAGGTGCTGATGGAGCAACTCTTACAGGTGTAACACTTGCTCCTGATACTGCTTCAATCAATAATGAAGGTTGGTCAACACCTGCTGACTGGAGTGCAACAGGTGATGAGCTTGCATACTTTGAACATCCAACAAAAGGTAATATTACTATTAATAAAGATGGTTCTTATACCTTTAATTATACAGATGTAACTTTATCTACAGGTTCAAGCGAAAACTTTGTATTCAACTATTCTATTGTTGATGGCGATGGAGACCCATCTAACTCAACTCTCACCATTACTGCAACAGGTACAAACCAAGCACCTGAAATTACTGTAACTGATAAAACTCTTGAGGTGACAGAATCCGGTCATAATAATAGCGGTGTTCTTAGTGACAGCATTGATTTTGTTATTACTGATGCAAATAATGATGACCTTACTGTTACAATCACTAAAACAGATGGTGTAGATATCAGTGCATACGGTACACCTAGCTATGATGCTTCAACAGGTAAAATCATTTTTGAACTAAATGATGCAGCAGCTAACGGTCTAAAAGAAGACGATTCTTTCACAGCAACTTATACAGTAACAGTTGATGATGGTAAGGGTGGAGTAGTATCTGAAACTATCACTGTAACTATAAACGGTACTAACGATGCACCAACAGTTGATGTACTTTATGATGGTAATGATAATAGTCTTTCAGAAGAAATTGGTGAAGATAAAACTGTAAGCGGCGATATCACATTTGACGATGTAGATAGCGATGGTTCAACCCTATATGTAGAAGGTACAGCAATTACAGGCACACATTCTTTTGTTGGTACTTACGGTACGTTGACTGTAAATAAAGATGGCTCTTTCACATATGAAAAAGGCGTAACTGCAGAACAACAAGAAGCACTCAAAGCACTTGGCGATGAAGATGTGACTGATAACTTTGATGTTGTGAATAGAGACCCGCATGGAGTAGAAGCTACAGATACTATCACAATCAATATCAATGGTGTAAATGATACTGTATCTATTGATGATACTAAATCAACTAAAGAAGTAACCACTGATGATACAGGTCTAACTTCAGATCAAGGTACAATTATCTTTACATCAGAAGAAAGCATGATTGGTGGTAAAATCTCAGTTAATGGTCAAGTATATACAATAAGCAAAGATGCTACTGGTAAGTTTGTTCTTACAGGTAGTGCTGCAAACTCTACAGCAGGCTTTGGTTCAGTAACACTTGATAGCTTAGAATACAAAAATGGCGAGTATATCTTAACTTATACTTATGATCAAACAAAAGCATATCTTGGTCATACTGATACAGCTAATGATGATGAACTTGCAAGTGGAGTAGATTCATTCAATATTACTATCCAAGATGCTAAAGAAGCTGAAAGTGGTGCAACTTCAGATAGTATAACAGTGAGTGTAAACATCAAAGATGATGGCGTAACTATTCTTCGTGAAGATACTGAAACGATTACTACACCAACAATTACTGTTGAAACTAAACATGAAATTCAATATGAATTTACTCACAACGGTGGTACAGTAAAAATATCCCTTGATGCTGATATAGATATTTGGACTCATATTGCTGAAAATTATTCAGGTGCAACTAACCTTAAAGAACTCGGCTATACATCAACTGCAGAAGAAGATGTTGAAGCTCTTTCATATTCCTTTGATGCAAGCAAAGGCGAATTAAAAGGTGACATGGGTGCAAGTAGTGCTGATGGTATATCTATGACATTAGAGTTTCTTGAAGTTCCTACAAGTGGCACAACACGCATGATTGAAATTGATGGATTGCCTATCGACCTAACTGAGACTAAAAATAGTGCCAGTGAAATTGTCTACACAGCAAGCTCAGAAAGTTCAGGTATTGATTACTTTACACTTACTTTCAATCCATCAAATGGTTCATGGACATTTGTTCAGCATTCAGAGTTCAAAACTTCACTTGTGTTGAAATTCACTGCAACAGATGGTGATGGCGACTCAGCAGAACAATACATTGAAATTAAACCAACTACTGAAGGCTTTGCTCCAACACTTATTGAAGCAAAAGCAATAGAAGTTGATGAAAATGGACTTGTTGATGGTAGTGATTCAGAAACAACAACAGGTAAAGTAATTGTAAAATCTGCTGATGGCATCAAGGATGTAACTACAACTGATTCTAATGTAACCATTACGAATACAATAAATAATGGCGATGGTACATACACTATTACCTATAAATATACACTAGATAGTGCTATTACAGGTAAGAATGAAGATTTACACAAGACTTCATTTGAACTTACCATCACAGATACTAATAACGAGAGCACACCTGTTGAGGTTGATGTAACTATTATTGACGATACACCAACTGTTCAGGATAGTTACACCATAATAGCGGGTGAATCTAACGCACAAGGTCTTCTCAGCTTTGAAATAGGTGCAGATAATGGCAACGGTGCAAGCATTACTCTTGGTGATAAGACAGCTACTTTTGATGGTACTTCATGGACTATTGAAGGCGGTAGCGTTTCGATGGATAGCGGTGTTCTTACTCTCGACTTTGGTAATGGTTTAACCCTTAAAACAAGTAACAACGAAGACTGGTTAATTACAGCACCTCAAAATAGTTCAGATATAAAACTTAAAGTTACTGATGCTGATGGCGATATTGCTGATGGAACTATAACTGTAAAGACTGAACCTACCTCAGTTGTTGAGGGTATTACAGGTGCGGGCGCAAGTTTAGAACCTGGTCAAAGCTATAATATCTCTATGATTATTGATAACCAAGGCAACAATTCTGAAGTAAGTGGTAATGACCTTAGACATTCTGTGCAAGACGCTATTGAGTTGTTTATGTCTTCTACCTTGATAGATCACGTAAGTGATGGCGAAGGTGCTGTTGTGAATTTACAACTGATAACTGTATCGTTAAGAGATGGTAATGTAAAAGATGACCCTGAAAATGCGATTAGTACCAATTTCAGATTTGAATACGACGAAGCAACAAACTCAACCGTTGTGTATGAAATATTAGCAGATGGTTCTTATAATAAACTTGCCTCTTTTGGTAAAGATGCTGATACAAGCTCTTTAGGGCAAACCATTATAGATAACCTCAATGGCGATGTTGAAGGTGGCAATATTCAAACAAGCGATGCTATAGGTGGTTACTTACAAGCTGGTTATAATGCTACTACAGAATGGCTTAATAAACAAAATAACTCTGTGGAGTACAACGAAGAAGGTAATGCTATAGACTTTGAAAATAAAGTATTTATTTTCTCAGGTGGTTCACAGTTAGAAGGTTATAAAGCTAGCATGGAAGAAGTTACTATAGCTAATACTATAGAAAAAGATGGTAAAACATTTATCGATATTGACTTTGTACATGATGATGGTATTTTAAATGAAGAAGCTTATCATGGCTTTATGAAATGTGATAACGATATCCGTTTTGATGTTACAGGTAGAGAAGTTGGCGATGTGTGGATAGCAAAAGGTACTATTATTGCAAATAAAATGTTCGGCGACTATGGAGTACTAGATGATACTGAAGAAACCACATATGAATATACTTTAAAGCTAGAAATAGGTGTTGATGGAAAGCTTTATCTTGTAGTTGCTTCACATCAAAAAGGTATGGGTGACTTTTTAGAGGCGGTAGGCAGCGGAAGCATTACAGCAGCAGCACTAGAAACAGGTAATTCAGGTGCAAACACAAACCTAAATGAGTGGTTTAATGGCTTAACAAGTGACTGGAAAGTAACTTCTGACCCTTCATCCATCTTCACACCAAAAGCCCCTGAAGTGACAGGAGTTGAATACGAAGCTACTTTTGTGGAAGCTGATGAAAGCAATAACTTTATCTTTGGTGGTATGAGCTTAGTGCAAATTAAAGAAGCAGTACGCGATAAGGTTGCTATAGAAGGCTACGAACCAAGTACAGCAGAAGCAATGGAATATATTCTAGACAATCCTGAATGGTTTGATTCTATTGCTGCAGTCCCATCTGATAGTGCTGACACTGACGTTATTTTTACAGGAGCAGGTAGGGATGTAGTATTTGCTCAAGGTGGAAATGATTTAGTTATTGGTGGCGGCTCCCTAGATAACTTAAGTGAGTTTGCACAAAACTTAGGTATGAGCCAAGCTGATGTAAATAGCTATGCTAATATTAAAAATATGACTGGTCCTGAATACAAAGAAGAATTAATTGAACTTGCAGAAAAAATTACATCAAAAGCAGGTGATATTGAAAACATTGATAGCCTTATCAGTGCAGCAAATAAACTTGAAACTGTAATTCCTAATGATGGTAGTGACTTCATTTTCGGTGGCGAAGGTGATGATATTATTCTAGGTCTTGGTGGTGATGATATTCTCTCAGGTGGTACAGGTAACGATATTCTCATCGGCGGTACAGGTAATGATGTTCTTAGTGGCGGTATCGGTGATGATATTCTCATCGGTGGTTTAGGTGATAACAGCCTTACTCATACTATTGGTGATGTAGATTATAAAGTAAGCAATATCTTTATAGGTGGCGCGGGTAATGATACCATGATAGCCTCTGGTAGCCGTGATGCTTTTGTATGGCACGAAGGCGATAGCGGAAACGATACTATTATAGGTTTTGATACCTCAGAAGATATCCTTGATCTTACGGCTTTCAGTCAAGCAGGTTATACCGTATCTACTAAAACAAATGAAGCTAATGATGGTGTTATTACAATCAAAAATGGTGATGAACTTATAGGTACAATTACTCTTCAAGATCGCGCACTTACTGAAGATAGTGAGTTACTAACTGACGATATTAACTTCATTAAAATTTAGATAGTGTCGTAGAAATAAAATCTGAAGCAGAAAAACGCAAAAGAATGAACATTGAAACATAGCCTAGTATCTATAAAACATAACATATAAACAAAAGCACGATATCCTAGCAAAAAGGGTATCGTGTTTTTTTATGTATACAGAATAATAAAAATAAGTTACAACCGGTACGGTAAAAGATGAAGTTTTTCTTGGGTAAAATATGTCGAAAAATGCCAATTTTTAGGTAAAAAAGAATCTAATATTATAATAATATACCAATATTTGAACTGTGTGAAAAATATAACCTAAAGAAATATAATATATTATGGAAAATGGAATAAGATTTGCATGAATTTAGCAAAAATTATTATATGATATTTATATAATGCATGATTAGTGCATGTATTAGGAGGTATAAATTTTGTTAGGGGTTTGTTTATAAGTTTTAATAACACTTTAGCTAAAACAGTTTTTAGGGGATTCTATGAAAAAATTGTTATTTATGTGTTCAGTTCTCGCGCTTGTATTTGCAACAGTAGTTAAACCTGCTCAAGCTGAGTATCCTGAAAAACCAATCAGTATGATTATTGCATTTACTGCGGGTGGTTCATCAGACGTTCAAGCTCGTATTATGCAAAAATACTGGAATAAATATGTTCCTGAACAACCTTGGACATTTGTATACAAACCAGGTGCAGGCGGAGCAATCGGTTTTACTGAAATCGCACGTGCAAGACCTAATGGTTATACAATTGGTGGAGCAAACGTTCCTCACGTAGTTCTTCAACCAATGGCACAAGGCGCACAATTCTCAATTGATGATTTTGCTTATATCTGCCAAGTTGTAAACGATCCACAAACAATTACAGTTCGTAAAGACAGCCCTTTCAATAGCGTAGAAGAAGTTTTCGCATACGCAAAAGCAAATCCTAAAAAAGTGAAACTCGGCTTAGTTGGCCCTATGAGTGGTCACCACCTTATGATGCTTGACGTTTCTCAAAAATATCCTGAAATGGAGTTCGCTAATATCTTCTATAAAGGTGCAGCAGATCAAAATACAGCTCTTTTAGGCGGAGAAATTGACGTTATGTTCGGTAACTTGAATGACGTTATGCGTAGCCTTGACGAGTTCAAAGTTCTAGCAATTGCATCAAAAGAACGTAACTCATTCCTTCCTGACGTGCCAACAATGGAAGAAGCAGGTTATCCGATTCTTTCAGATATCAGACGTTTCTTTGCAGCTCCTAAAAATATCGATCCGGCTCAACTTGAGTTTTTACGTGAAAAATTTGCTCTTATCGGTAATGACCCACAATATATCGAAGATATGATTAAAGCCGGTCAACCGCACGAATACGCAAACGGCCCTGAATTTGAACAATGGCTCAGAGAGCAAGATGCAATTATTAGAGAAATTACTGATAACGGTAAACTCTTACAAATGAGATAGACATTTACTTCGCTAATTCAAATCTAATTTAGAGGATATATTATTGTGATAGAATAAACAATTACAATATATATCCTCTTGTTTAAGGAAATTTTATGGAACAATATTTCTTTTCGGCATTAGGGCACTTGATTGAGCCAACAAATATAGTGCTTATGGTAGTAGGTCTTATCGGCGGTATTTTTGTTGGAGCATTGCCGGGGCTTACAGCAACAATGGGTGTTGCTCTTATGGTTCCTATCACATTTGCGATGAACCCAATAAGCGCGCTTATCATGCTAGGAGCTATTTACTCCGGTGCAATTTATGGTGGTGCAAACTCAGCTATTCTTATATGTACACCTGGAACTCCGTCATCGGTAGCAACTACATTTGACGGTTGGCCGATGTGTAAAAATGGTAGAGCAGATGAAGGTTTATATTCATCACTTATTTCATCAGCTTTTGGTGGTATTATAGGAACATTCTTCCTATTGTTCATGGCTGAACCTTTAGCGCGCTTTGCCGTAAAGTTTGGCGGACCTGAAAACTTCTGGCTCTGCCTATTTGGATTATCTACAATCGCAGTTATGAGTAGTGATAATATTATGAAAGGTGTGCTTTCCGGCGCACTTGGTATATTGGTTGCCACAATTGGTATTGATCCTAACTCAGGTATTCCACGTTTTACATTCGGCACATACGAACTTGTTCAAGGTATCCAAGTTATTCCTGCGATGATTGGTTTATTCTCGTTCTCACAAGTGCTTTATCTTTTAGGTTCTGACAGAAACTTTATTGCTGAATACAATCCACGTAAAGGTGTATTCAAGAAAATTTTCTCTCATATTTTCAAAAAAGATAAGACAAATCTTGTGCGTTCATCAGCAATTGGTGGTGTAGTTGGTATGCTACCTGGTGCAGGTGGTGAAATTGCGTCAATTATTGCTTACAACCAAGCAAAATTCTGGGATAAAGATCCACAAAAATACGGTAAAGGATCTGTAGAAGGTCTTGTAGCTTCAGAAAGTGCGAACAATGCGGTTATTGGTGGTGCATTAATTCCAATGCTCACACTTGGTATTCCGGGTTCAGCAGTTGCGGCGGTTATCTTGGGTGCATTGATGGCACATGGTATTCAACCGGGCTTTAAGATTTTTGAAAATACAGGTGATTTAGCGTATTCATTTATCTACTCACTTTTTGTTGTGAACATTCTTATGATTCCTGTAGGCTATTTCTTAGCACGTGGAATGGCAAAAATGTTGAATATTAAACTTACCTATGTAGCAATTGGTATTGTTATGCTTTCAGTTATTGGTTCATACGCAATCAATAACAGTATGCTAGATATTTGGGTAGTTTTAGTATTTGGTTTTGTGGGTTATTTTGGAACAAAAGTTGGTATGGATACAGGCGCAATGGCACTCGGTATTATTCTAGGACCAATGATTGAAGAAAATCTTGGAAAATGTATGCACTTATCAGTAGCGAGCGATGGCGGACTTTTCAGTGTTCTTACAGATGGCGGAATCAATAAATTCCTCATCGTAGGTATTATTCTTTCGTTCTTTACACCAATGATAATCGAAAAAAAGAAAAAGAAAAAGCAGAGTGAATCTGGTGAGGAGCAAGACAATGTATCAACACACTAAAGATATTTATGCAGGTCTAAGCTTCTTGATAGTTGCGCTTTTATTTGGAAGTCAGCTAGAGGGCTTATACGGAGTAAGTTTAGTATTTCCGCAAGCACTTATCATTTTCTTAGCAATAGGCGGACTCTACCTTGTAATTAAAGGTATTGTAAAAAGAAAAGAAAGCACAAGAGACGGTGAAGCTGTTGCAGTAGGTAGAGTTGTTGTAATTTCTGTATTATCAACAGCTTATATCTTACTGATACCTGTAATTGGTTTCTTTGTAACATCAGCTACATTCTTATTTGTTTCGGCTTATATCTTCCGTGAAAGAGGGCATAGCCTAGTACGTGATTTACTAATATCAACAGGTTTTACAGCAATTTTCTGTCTATTTGTATGGGGATGCTTTGTAAAACTTCTAAACGTACCTACTCCGGAAGGAATGTTCTTCTAGATAGTGTCGTCAAAATCGCCTTTTCGATTATCTCTGTGTCAGATTTCAAGCGATTTTCAGTCATTTATGTTTTGATAAACTCCTTCAAATCGCTATCATCTTCCTTGACATAAAGCGAAAATTCATATTTTGACTACACTATCTAAGTCACTTTTAAATAAATAACTTCTAGAGGAAGAAAGGGCTCTTTATATCAAAGAGTGCTTTCTTCCTCTTGCAATTTAAAGAGTAAACTGATAGAGCGATACTAAAAAGCATAACAAGAAAAAAGGAATCATTATGAATATAGTAGTAAGAAACGAAGAAGCAAAAGATTTTAGACGAGCAGAAGAAGTTGCTCGTGAAGCATTTTGGAATCTTTATTTTCCGGGCGGTCATGAACACTATCTTGTACATATAATGAGAGACCATAAAGATACAATAAAAGAGCTCTCATTTGTAATCGAGGTTGATGGTAAGGTCGAGGGGGCAATCTACTACACTCACTCAAAAATAGTACAAGAGGGTGAAGAAGACTATAGCACTATTACTTTTGGACCAGTTTTCATTTCTCCTGAGCTTCATAGAAAAGGCTTAGGTAGAAAGCTTATAGCTCACTCGTTAGAAAAAGCTAAAGAAATGGGCTTTAACGGAGTAGTAATTTTAGGATTTCCTCATCATTATGCGCCATACGGATTCGTTGGCGGTAAAAAATACAACATAGGTATGGGTGATGGTAACTACTATGTAGGATTACAAGCTCTACCTCTCAAAGAAAAAGCATTTGAAAATATAAAAGGTTATGCTCAATTCTCAGATGTATATGAATTCACTCAAGAGCAAGTTGATGAATTTGATAAAGCTTTTCCAGCTAAAGAAAAGCTTTCGCTTCAATTGCACGAAGCTTATGCAGCAGCCTGTGTAGAGCAAGATATAAAAGTTTATTAGTAGTCTTTTTTTTCGAGAGGGAGAAACCACGTTTTTCAGGGTGAAAAAACGAGGTTTCCTCCTCTCGAGCGTAGAAC
>CAYJEN010000004.1:0-85619 GCA_964369185.1 uncultured Desulfovibrionaceae bacterium | reverse complement strand
GAAATAGCAATATTCTTTTAAAAATAATTTATCTAATGAAAAATGTCAACTTGTGCCTAAGCTTGTTTTTCTGTGGCAGTACAACTAAGAGGTCAAGGGACGTTCGCTTTACTCTCTCTTACGCCCTTGACCTCGCTTTGCTCTTGCCTTTCTGCACCTTGTCACGGCTCCGATGGAAATTTTTTGCACTTGACGAGTAGGATATATTCCACTACTATAAAAACGAACTATAAGGAGAGAAAGATTTGAAATATACAGACATTAAGAATGAGTTATTAAGTAATTCACAGGTGAAAACTGAATATGATAAACTTACTCCAGAATATGAACTTGTGAGGGCAACTCTTAATGCACGTCTTATGGCAAAGATGTCACAACAAGAGCTTGCTGAAAAAATAGGAATAAATCGCTCAGATATAAGCAAGTTAGAAAATGGTAAGTCGAACCCTAGCTATAAGATGCTTTGCAGACTAGCAAAAGGCATGGGAATGAAACTTAAAATTGAATTTGTTCCAGATTCAGAATAATAGAAGGCGTTTTTTATGAATAGAGAAGCAGTTAAAGAGTATATTAATTCACAACCAATTAAGGTAGTTAAAAATATTGATTTAGAAAAAAAGAAAATTTCATATACAGGTATTAAACAACACCGTACTATAGAAACTATTTCTGGTGATGAGGAAATGGTTAGAGCTTATATTTTAACTCGTTTAGTGAATGAACTTAAATATTCTCCAGACAGGATTGAGATAGAGCGTGAATATACTGCGGGGCGACCACATACTATAACTAGTAGGATCGATATTATTGTTCGTGATGTAAATGGTAAAGCCTTTCTTTTTATAGAGTTAAAGTCACCTACTGATTATGAAAATGAAGATAAAGAGCAAATTATTGAAGAACAACTATTTAAATTGGCAGGCATGGAACGTGCAGAAGGCGGGGATGTAAAATATCTTGTTTTATATACTACGCGTGAAACAGGCTCAGCTATTGGCGATGAGTGTATTGTCATTGATAATGAAAAAACACTCACTTATGCTGATTGGGAAGCTACACGAGATATTGTAAATACTTTGCCAGTTAGATATGGTAAAGCTCAAAAAATTCCTTATGCTAAGGCTTCAAATAAAGATTTAGAAACAGATTTCACACAAGAGGCGTTATTAAGACTCCAAACAGACCTCCATAATGTATTATGGGGTGGTGGAGGAACTGATGACAACGAAGTTTTTTCTTCTTTAGTAAATCTTATCCTTTCAAAAATACAAGATGAAGACGAAAAAGAAGATGGTGATGTTTATGACTTCCAATCACTCACTTTTGAAAAAGATGGGGATGAAGCTTTTGAAACTAATGATGAACTATTTGACAGAATAAATAACTTGTATAGGAAAGCTCTAAGAGAAAAAATGAACCTCATTGATGAGAAAGAGCTAAATAAGGCTTATGTCATTGATACTAAAAAGTTTTCTCTCTCAAAATTGAAATATACAGTTCAAAAATTAGAAGGATTGTCTTTTGTTGATGGTAAAAACAGTTTAGATGGGAAAGATATTTTAGGTGATTTCTTCGAAGGAATTATCCGTGATGGATTTAAACAAAGCAAAGGGCAATTTTTTACACCTATGAATATTGTAAAATTTATGCTTTGGGGTATTCAAGCTGACAAGTTAGCAATAAAACGCATAAAAGAAGATAAGGAAATTCCTTACATGATTGACCCGTCTACTGGTAGTGGGACATTTCTAATTGAATATATGAAATTTATTACAGCAAGCATGAAGTATAGAAATAGAAATGCTGATGGGTATAATGCTGATTTGGGTACTGCCAGGGCTGTAAAAGATAAAATTAAGTCAGACTGGTTTTATCCAGACCACCGTGAAAATAAATGGGCACAAACTTTTATCTATGGCTCAGAAATTAACTTTAATTTAGGCACAGCTACTAAAGTAAATATGATTCTGCATGGTGATGGTTCGACAAATATTTTTGTAAAAGATGGTTTGCTTTCATTTTCTAAATATGAAAAAGAAACAGCACCAAATGCCTTGCAAGGAACTGTTGAAGATCCAAATTATTCACAACAAAAAAAAGCACTTGGAGTTAATGAACAATTCGACTTAATTTTAACTAACCCTCCCTTTAGTGTTGAACTTGATAATGATACTAAAAAGTCAGTTGTAAAAGATTTTATGTTTGGTGATAAGAAAAATTCTGAAAACCTTTTTGTAGAACGTTGGTATCAGTTACTTCGTGAAAATGGGCGTTTTGCAGCGGTATTGCCTGAAAGTGTTTTTGATACAACTGAAAATAAATATATTCGATTGTTTTTATTTAAATATTTCAAAATAAAAGCAGTTGTTTCCCTTCCGCAAGTAACATTTGAGCCTTATACATCAACGAAAACAAGTATTTTATTTGCACAAAAGAAAACTAAAGCTGAGATAGATTTATGGAATACTGTTTGGGCTGAAGCCTCAAAAGATTATTCTAGCTTAAAAACAAGGGTTGAAAATATTATATGTGTTTTTGAAGGAAAGAAAAAGAAATCTAGCTTACCTTCAATTAAAGATTTAACCACCGAAGAAGAGCGTAATTTATTAAATAGAATGCTAAAAAATCATTTGCTAGATAGTGATATACAGCTTTCAAATGATGAAATACTTACAAAATATAGAGATGACTTACAAGATTTGTGTAAACTTGACAAAGACACACAAGATATATTCGGCTTTGTTAATACATGGTGGGTATTCGGTGAAGTATCTTCAAAGCTAAATTATGATATTTTTATGGCAGAAGCGGATAATGTTGGTTATAAACGCACAAAGCGTGGCGAAAAAGCTATGCCAAATGACTTGTTCCGTATCAATCAAAATGAAATTTGTATTGATGATGGTACTGAAACAACAATACTTGATTTTATGCGAAATATTGTTTGGGAATAAAGAAATAGCTATGAAATGTATTACAATAAAACTAAATCAGATATCTGAGGATAAATGTTTTCGCAATGATGTGAAATTTCACTCATTTTATAAAGAAACTAAATGGAACATATTTGGAGTGCACAACAATAATTTAGCTAAGCTCGGTGACGTTCTTATACTTGACCAGAAGAGTTTTAATTTTGAAAATGATTGCGAATACAAAGGAATTCCTACAGGACAAGCATACATTGATGAAGATGGCGATATTATTGATTGTCAAATAGTTACTAAAGATAATCATCCTAATAGGCTGAAATATATGGTTACTAAAGATAATATTTTGCTATCTAGCTTGCGCTTGGCAAGAGCTCCAGCACTAAATTTTGATATTTCTGATCTATATAACTATGTATTTTCAAACGGATTTTACGTGTTTAAAGTACAAAAAGGCTGGAACACGCAGTTTGTCTACTACTTATTACGAAGTAAAACATTAAAAAAAATACTTGATTCTTCAATTTACCGTGGAATTGGTATTTCTTCATATAAGTATGAAGATTTATACAAAGTAAAAATAAAAAACTTAACATTACATGAACAATGTAATGCCATTGAAAAAATTACCCCCTTAAATATTTCTATTAAAAAAATAAAAAAATCTCTATTCTCTACACAAAATATTATAGATGAGGTGTTTAAACGTACATTTAACTTTAATTACGAAAAATTTGAAGAATTAAAAACTATAAAAAAGTTTAATACCTCTACAGCATCTTTTTCAAACAATCCGGATTTAAGATTTAGTGCAAAGTTTCATAGGAATGCTGGAGAATTTGTCATGCAAGAACTTTCAAGCATAACGACAAAGAAGATAAAGCATTATCTTGCCGAACCCATTATACTCGGAGCTAGTATCTCACCGACAAATTATAGTGAAGATGGAGAAACTTACTATATTTCAATGGCTACAATAAAAAATTGGGAATTTTCATCTGATGAAGCTAAGACGGTTTCTCAAGAATATGCTAAGAGTAAAAAACAAAAAACAGTAAAAAAAGATGATATACTTATAGCTCGTTCTGGAGAAGGTACAATCGGAAAAGTTGCTATCATTGAAGATGATGATATAGAAGGTGTGTTTGCTGATTTTACAATGCGAGTGCGCCTTAAGGATTATCTTCCTAAATTTGCGTATTATTACTTTAGGACAACATATTTCCAATATTTAATAGAGATCTATAAAAAAGGTTTAGGAAACAACACGAATATCTTCCCTATCGTAATAAAAGAATTTCCTGTGCCTGATATCAGTATAAAAGAACAAGAAAGAATATTAGATGAAATTCAAATTGAAGTCGATAAGCAGAATCAAATTAGAGCTGAAATATTAAATCTCCGCTCTCAAATTGACAAAATAATTGAGGACGCTATAACAAGTGGAGTTTAAGCCATGAGTGAATATCCTAGAGGTTCAGAGTGGAGAAGGTGGGATTTACACATCCACACTCCAAATACTAAGAAAAATGATCAATTTATAGGAACTACATTAGAAGCGAAATGGGAACAGTATTATCAGGACATTTCAAATTATAATACTACACACAAAGAAAATGCAGTAGTAGCACTTGGTATTACTGATTACTTATCAATAGACAACTATTTAAAAGTTGTAGCTGATGGGAAATTACCTGAGAGTATCAAGTTGATTTTGCCTAATGTTGAAATGAGAATACAACCAATTGCTCAGGACTCACCTATTAACATCCATTTTTTATTTAACCCTGAATTTGCCAATGAAATAGAAAGTAGATTTTTTTCTAAGATTACCTTTCCGTACGGAGAAACAAATTATACGGCTAATCGAAATGAACTGATTCGATTAGGTAAAGAAATGAATGCTGGCATTGATAATGACTTGGCATACAAAAAAGGTATTGATGTATTTGTTGTTTCTTTTGATTCTATTAAAAAAGTATTTGATAAGGATATAGAATTAAGAAAAAATGTAATAATAGGAGTTTCTAACAGTACAAACGATGGCATAACTGGGGCTACATCGCATTCTGGCTACATGGAAGGTAATAACTCACAACTAAAAGCATTCCGTCAGTCAATATACAAATTTGTAGATGTAATTTTTTCTGCAAAGCCAAGCGACTATGCTTACTTTTCTGGATTAAAATTAAATTCTCCTCCAGAACAAGTAAAAAAAGACTGTGGCTCTTTAAAAGCATGTCTTCACGGTTGCGATGCACATAGTAATAAAAAAATACTTGAACCTGATAATAAGCGATATTGCTGGATAAAAGCTGATCCTACATTTAATGGATTAAAGCAAGTGTTATATGAACCAGTAGAAAGAGTTAAAATTTCTGAATCAAAACCTGAAACTAAAGCAAATTATTTCGTTATAGATAAGGTTCAATATAATCATCAAGATTTTCAAACGGAACCAATATTATTTAGTGACCAACTTACGTGTATAATAGGAGGAAAATCTACAGGTAAATCTATCTTGTTGCAGAATATTGCATATTCTATAAATGCCGAAGAGGCAGAAAAATGTTTATCAACCTCTAAAAACAAAACCTTACAAGTTGATTCTATGAAAGTGTTTTGGCGAGATGGGCAGGCTGAAAAGCGTAAAATAATCTATATTCCACAGACCTATTTAAATAAGCTAAGTGACTCCTACCAAGAAAGGACAGAAATTGATAAGTGGATTCAAGAAATAATAATGAAAAAAACAGAATTTGTACTGGCATATGACCAGTTAAAGTCTGCAAATAATGATTACAAAATAACTTATGAAAAAAATATTTTAGATTTATTTTCAATCAATTTTGAGCTTAATAAGCTAATTGGTGAACGTGACGATATCGGTATACAGAGTGGAATAGAAAAAGAAATAGCTGAACTTAAAGCAACAAAAGAAACATTGTCTAAAGAATTAAATTTATCTGAAGAAGATTTAAAAACTTATGATGATACACTAGAAAAAATAAATTCAATCGAGCAAAAAATAGCACAAAAAAATAACGACTTAATATTAATTGGCAGTATACAAACACTTATTGAAAAAAAACATATTGATACTAAGATAAGTGGAGAGTGCACACAGCGAGTATTAAAAATTCAAGAAAGTATTATAGAAGAAGCTAGTTCTGCGTGGAAAATACAGCAGGCTTCTATTATAGAAAGCATAAGAAGTGAAGTTCAAGAACTATCAATCTCATTAGAGCAAAATTACAAAATAGTTGAACCTCTTAAAGCTCAAATACAAAATAGTCATGCTATTAATGAATTAACACAAAAAATTCAAACTGAAGATAAACGCTATAAGTCTTTTTTAGAAAAAGATGAAAAAATAAAAGAATTATCGAAGAAGAAAGAAGAAATTATAACAATATTATCTTTGAGTTCAGAATGTTATAAAAAGGAGGCATTCAAATATTCTGATTTAGTAAATGGTAGTATGATAAGCGAAGATGGGCTTGAATTTTATATAGAGATTCCGTTTAGGCTTGACAGTTTTATTAGTAAAATGAATGAAATTTTTGATATAAGATCACTCAAATTTAAAGCTATTTTTAATAAAGAAGATTTTTCTGATAAAGATTATTCAAATACCCTTCTGAGTGAAGTCATTAGAAGTATTCTTTCATCAGAAATGCCACTGAAAAAAGGACATACTCAAGAGTCCTCTATTCGGGACTTGTTAACCAATTGGTATAATATCGTTTATAGAGTAAAGATGGACAATGACCCGATTGATCTGATGTCGCCGGGAAAAAAAGCTCTTGTTTTGTTAAAAATACTAATTAGCTTAGCTGATAGCCAGTGTCCTATTTTAATCGATCAACCAGAAGATGACTTAGATAACCGTTCAATATATGATGAATTAATTCAATTTATCAAACTAAAGAAAAAAGAAAGACAAATCATAATTGTTACGCATAATGCAAATATAGTTCTAGGCAGTGATGCTGATGAAATTATTGTAGCTAATCAAAACGGTAGTACATCGCCTAATCAAAAACATCGCTTTGAGTATCGTTCAGGAGCAATAGAAAACAATATGCCTTTATTTGATGAAAATATGGCTATTAGTGAAGGAATAGTTAATCAAGTAGGAATACAACAGCATATTTGCAATATTTTAGAAGGTGGTGAAGCTGCATTTGCAGTTAGAAAAAATAAGTATAATATATAATACAAGATTATTTTATTGAATTACTACTGATAAAATATTCATTAGGGATTATATTATATCTATTTGAAAATATAGTCATATTTATTCATTAGGAGAGATTCGTGAACTCAGGTATTATCATTCAACGTAGAAATGATGCTCTGGAAGAGGTAAAAATAATAACCTCTCAGAAAAAATTTTGTTACTTAATACACTACTCATGTGAAAGTTTTTATGACAACATAAATGGACATTCACCTCGGATAACATCAATTGCTGTGCGACACCTATCATCTGGTCAAACGAAGTCATTTTCAATCCACATGTATGCTGAACGTGAAGGAGTATGTATAGACTCATTTGAGGATAAATACAATCAACTTGAAAAAAAGATGTTAGATGATTTTTATAACTTCATTAAGATACATAGTAATGTATTATGGATACACTGGAATATGCGCGATATGCACTTTGGATTTGAAGCAATTGCTCATAGGTATGCGGTACTTGGAGGTAATCCTGTAGAACTCCAACATCTTTCACTACATGATTTGGCAAGGTTACTGATTGCTATTTACGGTGAAAACTATACCGAACATCCAAGATTAGAAAGTATAATAAAACATAATAAGATCTCTACTCGAGATTTTTTAACAGGGAATAAGGAGGCTGAAGCTTTTCAAAAGAGAGAATATTTAAAACTTCACCGTTCAACACTTAGAAAAGTTGATATTTTTTCAAATTTGCTTCAAAAAGTAGAGGATAGGAGCTTAAAAACACAAAATAATTTGAAATTGTATATATTATATCCCAGATGTTGGGGTGAAAAGTTAGCTCAGCATTGGCTACTAGCTCTTTTGCTAGCCATTATAGCAATTGTAACGTTTTTAGAGCAAATTCAAGTTATAGATTATATAGAAACGATTTAATTGATTTAAAAAAGTACTAGAGCGAATAGGACATTTCAAGTTTGAAAGTTATGGAATTTAAAGAAAAAAGGGCGTTACCGCCCTAAAAAAATTATGCTGCTTTACTAGCTTGAAATGGAATTACTGTTGCTGTTGGCTGAGTGATAGCTTCAATTTGCTCTAGTAAATCTAGGCAAGCATTGCGACAAGCTTTATTTATCATATTCTCTAATCCACCAGCGTTTTTTATTCGTACATTTCTAGCAGCGCCACCATAAATTGTTTTTCCATCGTGTAACAATGGTTTGCAGAATGAGTCTTTCATAACACATCCTCCTTATTGTATATTAATTTACACAGCAAGTTTACTTGCTATGGTATTTCCTGTTTCTGTGGTGGTAGCCCCGTGGTAGCCCGAGCGATTTTAAACGTGAAAAAACCACTTACAATTTTCATCGTAAGTGGTTGATTTTCTTGTGGCTCCCCGAGACGGTCTTGAACCGCCAACCTAGTGATTAACAGTCACCCGCTCTGCCGATTGAGCTATCGGGGAATGACAATCAACATAATGTTGCTGTGTCGTGAAGAAAGTTCTATATAATTTTCAGATAATAGTCAAGCAAAATATCACACTATTTTAAAAAAAATTATATTTCGTGAATCGTATTACTCCAGCAAAGGGATTTTTTACTGGAAATAAAACACTTTCTCTATGTTTTTGATAGGTAGAAAATATAAAATACAATCTACACTCTTTATTTCATTCTCTAAATTTATAACACAAGGTTTTTCTATATCACTTTAAAGTAAAGAGGTGATGTTCACTTTCTATCTCTAGAAACTAAACTTCACCTCTTATTAAGTCTAAATCAAATACTCTACTTCTTCATACTACTAAGAACGTCGCGGAGTATTGTCGCCTGTGATGATACTTTTTTTACCGTGTGAGATGCTTCTAACATCGATCCCGAAAGCTTTTGTGCTAACTCACTTGACTCATAAATTGTTGTATTTATATCTTTTGTTGTCATTGCTTGCTCTTCTGCTGCTGTTGCAATGGCTGCCACTTCTTCTGCTGTTGATACGCTCAATTCTACTATTCCACTTAGAGTATCACCCGCTTGTTGAACTTCGTGTGTTGCCTTGTGAACTGCATCCACTGTGGAATCCATTGTTTTTGTACTATCTATTGTATGGTTTTGTATTACTTCAATTGCTGCTTCTACATCTTTTGTGGCATTCATAGTTTTTTCTGCTAACTTACGCACTTCATCTGCTACAACTGCAAATCCTCGTCCTGTCTCCCCTGCTCTTGCCGCTTCAATTGCTGCATTAAGTGCTAAAAGATTGGTTTGATCTGCTATATCTCTGATGATTCCAAGAATTGCTCCAATACCATTCGCATGTTCAGATAGTTTTTCCATACTTACTTTTAAAGTATCAGAAGAATTTTTAACGCTTAGAATGTCTCCTACTATGTGTTGAACTGCGTGATGCCCACCTTCTGCGTGATTTTGTGTCTCACTCGCATTTGTTGACGCCTTTGAGGCATTTCGGGCAACATCTTGTATAGTGCTTTCCATTTCATCCATTGATGTTGATACTTTCAACATATAATCAGCTGTATTTTTAGCATTTTTTTCTGCTGAGTTTATCACACTTGCTAGTTCATGCGCTGCATTATCAAGCTTCATAACAATTTCTTCTATTTGTTCAACTAAAAAACGTTTTGTTTCATCTGCTACTTTTTCAGATTCCTGCCTTGCTAAAATTTCTTTTGTTATATCAATACCTACTTCAACATGCCCTACTTTTGTTTTACTACTGTCGTATAAGTAGCTGAGAATCATATGCATTACTTTTCCATTTGGCATAGTATTGATAACATCTGTTTGCCCCTCTTCCAGTCGATTAATACCGCATTCAGGCGTATTACACAGATTACCATTACGTGTATGGCATGGTTGACCTATTATATCTTTTAAAGTTTTACCAGAATCTTTTAATCCTGCTTTATTAAGCAAAATCCATCTTCTATCTAAGTCAGTAACAGATACGCTAATTGGCAGAGCATCTAACACTTCTTGATACCAGTATGCCTGCTCTTTTAGCTTTTCTACCATTGATTGAAGTGAGTTAGCTAAAGTTCCAATTTCATCATTACTTTTGATAGAGAGTGATATATCTTCTTCACCTTCCGCTATTTGTACTGCATATTCAGCTATTTTTTTGATAGGTCTACTAAAACTTAATCCAATAAAAATAGCTATTACTAGCATTATTACAAGAACAATACTAGAGGAAATCACTGTTATAAGCTCTGCACTTTCTTGTGCGTGAAGAGCTTCATGAATAGGTAAGCCTATAAACCACATTCCAATAGTTTTATTCTCAAGATTAACAGCTGGCCAATATGCTGCTAAATATTTTTCCCCTTGAATTGTGCTTTCACCATAATATACTTCACCGTTTCGCAAAACCTTATTTTCTATAACTGGATTGTTTAACTTACTACCTATAATTCTTTCACCTTTAGAACTTTTTATAGTTGTCATTACTCTTGTGCTATCTTCAAAAAAAGTAACATGTACATGAAGCAAACTGGCTAACCAGTCAATATATAACGGATTATTTAATGATGTTCCCAGTGATAAAGTACCTATAACTTTACCGTCTTTAATTATGGGGTTGCTTGCGATTAATGAATATTGCTGACCTTTTGTTTGTGCAATACCAATCTCTGTCAAACCTTTTAAAGCAGGTGCAACCGCCTCATGACTACTTACATCATCGCCGATATTGTTAGAATGTCCTCTTGCTAGAACTTTCCCTACGTTATCAGTAATGGTCAAGATACTTGTTTTTGATTCTTCCATTAAGATATCTGCTATTTTTTTTAGTTTAGCAGTATCATCAGCTTCAATTGCCCCTACAAGCCCTTCGTAGTGAGTTGCTATTTTTGAAGTATAGCTATACTCCGCTTCTTTTGCTTTTGTAATAGATACAAAATTAAATTGTGCCGTTTGAATGTCCTTTATTAGGGTATCATTTAGTGCCTTGGAATAGTTAGATGTAGAAACATAGAATGTAGTGCCAACACTTACCAACAAAAGTAGTATTAAAGCAAATACAAATTTTTGTGTAATTGATAGTTTCATAGTTCCTCCAACTTCTAGTCTTCACTCTTTTTAACGCACTTTAGACGTTCTTGAGCATTTGCAGTGGAAGTAAAACAAGTTACGCTATATTAAACAGTAGTTAGGGTTCATCTCTAAATTTCAAAAACAGCTTGAATTCTTAATCACTTATAATAAAAATTTATAAGTTTCTCACACAGAGTATATACATATAGAATAAAATTGAATTTAGAGTTTACATCAATAAAATAGCTTCTAAAACAACTCTCATAAGATAATTTCTCTTTAACTTATCACTATGAGATTTTATTTTTATAACAATTATACACTGTAGCTGTCAAGTAACAGCTTTATAAATACTAGTAAAAAATTATACTTGTTATTTGAACAGCATATCATTTTAATTAAATTTATTTATTTTTTTATTGTTATAAAAGTAATTTTTTATTCAAATTATGCATATTTTCATAGTTTTTTTTATAAAAAAAGCTTATATTTTTAAATAAAATAACTTAGAAACATACCCCAATAACAAAAGTATGTTCCTAAGTATGATATTTGCAAATTATGAATTTTTTTATTTAGTCGCTAGTAACAGAAGTTCTAGTTGCTTTTTATCGTGGATATCAGAAGTTTTTCCAATAGAAAATAAAGGTTTATTATCCTTATTATAGATAGTTTTGTAATCTATTTTAAAAAAGCGCACTGAACCATCAGGCATGTTGAACTCTACCTCTACAGGGTAATGTCTTCCCTCTTTCATGGCTTGTACAAAGTTTGTAAATTCAGAATGATGCTGAGATGGCACTATCATTTTATCAATAATTTCTTGAGGGAATTCCATTTTATCTGACGGAAGATTGAGCATTTTCTTGCCTCTACCAAAAAACTGAATAGTTTTTAGTCTATTATTATAGACCCAGAAGAATTCAGCTGCTATTTCAGATATTGTATTAAAAAGCATTTTATCAGATACTTCATTGAAGAAATATTCATTCGCCCAGTGATATCCGTCAGTACCTGCAAGTTGCGGAGTTAAATCTCTTGTATAGCCAGCTATAAGAAAATCGCTGTCCTCACTTTTAACATCAAGACGCACAAGAGTAAGCTCACACGGAACTTCTTCACCGTTTAATCTGCAATGCATCCAATTAAAGCGTGCATATCCTTTAGTTCTTGCTTCTTTTAGGTATGTGTAAGCAGCATCGATAGAAGTTCTGCCATCAGGTTGCATTTCAGGTGATAGCATAAAGAATTTATCTATATATTCATCTTTACTTTCTAATCTAAATAAATCTATAACCTGCTTATTACACATAATATTTCTATTTTTATGATCCCATAAGTTCATACATAAAGGCATAGCTTCAATAGCAGAATAAAGTTCGTCATAATTTACTATGAAATTTTTACGATTTTTATTTTTTATGTTTGCGCATTCACTACCGCCATAACTTATTTCATAAACACGCACAAACTCGCTTATCGGCATAGGGCGATAGAAATAATATCCTTGCCCATAAGTACAATCAAAATCTTGAAGTAACAACACTTGTTCTATAGTTTCAATACCTTCTGCAACACAAGCAGATTTTCTAAGTTCCTTAATTGTTTTGATAATATTTCTCACAACAGTTCTATTTTCGGCGCTTACAGTTATATTATCTATAAGTCCTTTATCAATTTTAACCTCACTAAATTCAGCCATTGTAAGCATAAGAAGATTTGAATGCTTAGCACCAAAATCATCAAGAGAAATTTCAAAACCAAGACCTTTTAACTCAGTTATTTTTTTATGGAAAAATTCAAAATCCATTTTATCAATACTTTCAGTAAGTTCAATTTTTATATAATGATGAGGTACTTTATAGCTTTCACAAATTTTTACAATTTCATCAATTATATCATAACCGATAAAACTTACGCGTGAAAAATTCACCGCTATTGGTAATGCAATATCTTGAGATATAAACTCTTGAAGTAATTGACATACTTCTGAAAGTACAAAAAGATCTAAATGCCTGATTGTACCTTCATTTTCATAAATTGGAACAAATCTATCGGGAGAAATTATTTTTCCATTTCGTCCATGCTTTCTTACCAAAGCTTCTGCACTTGCTATTTTTCCGCTTACAAGATCAACTTTCGGTTGCAAGTAGATAAGAAATAACTCTGCACGAATTTCATCAAGAATTATCTCTACAGGATTTAAACGTGATTGAACTTTATCACTTTTTTGCGCTTTATAGAAATTCTGTTTTTCTGAATACATAATATCGTTTGCCTGTGTAAGACCTTGACGTAAATCAATTTTTTTATCTTGCCACACACCGCCAACAGCAAATGTAAATTCAGTATTTTCCTGTTCTTCTTTTCTTAGTTTACTTATTAAACTTTCAAAATCCTTGTGTCCTATATCGGGACAAAGTGCAATAAATTCATCGCCTGAAATACGGAAAAGATCTGATTTTATATATTTCGATAAAATTTCAGCAACTTGCTTTAGTGCATTATCGCCATATTTTTCACCATAAAGCTCATTCATTCTTTTAAGCGCATTTATATTAACGTGCACATATCCAAGAGATGAAAGTTTTGATATATTAATATCTTCCAATCTTTCAAGGTATTTATTTCTATTACTTAAACCAGTTAGAATATCTGTATAAGAAAGATGTTCCAACTGCTTCATAATTTTATCTTTTTTAATATCATCAACAACAAAAAGAAGAACAGACCTTAAAAGAGTAAGATCTTTCATAAATCTTTTTGAGTTATCAACACCCATAAAGTAGGTAACTATGCCATTTGAATAGATAGGTACAATTTGAACTGTTTTACACTTTGTTTCATGTAAAACCTTATAAAGAGCTGAAGATTTATCAAGTTTTTCAACATCTTCAATAGTTATACTTTCACACTCTTCAAAGGATGTAAGGATTGGAGCTAATTCTTCAAAGCTAAGAATAGGCATTTGTTCTATCGAAGCAAATTCAGGGTTTATACACCATTCATGTGTATTTTCAGCGGTTTTTGTTTGTTGGTCCACCTCAAAAAGATAAGCTCTGTCAGCATCATAATACTGGCAGACAATAGAAAGGAGTTTAGTTATAGCTTTATCAAGCTCTGTATCTTCTATAAGAGTCTGTATACATTGAATTAAAGTTTCTTCAAGTGATATTTTTCTTGAAAGTAGCTCAATTTCCTCTTTTTGATCTGAGGCATCATAAGCAAGTGTAAGTTTAACTTTTTTTCCATTATGCTCTACTACTGAATCAATATGAGTATAATATTTCAGATTTTTTTTGTTTATTATTTCTGTTCTAAGTTTTTGGCCTGCTTGCAACAGATGATTATTGCAAATATCGCACGGAGCAGTTTTTCCATGTAAAAAGTCGTAACATTTCTTTCCCTTTACAAACTTAGAAGTAAGCGGGCTGAAAGTAGCACATGCCATATTATTTGCATACAGGAGTTCATATGTGCATAAATCTACGATATAACACATTATATCCATGTTATTTATAGCTAATTTCTCATATTCAGTAAAGCTCATAACGCGCTCCTTCTATGGAAAAAGAAAACAACTTATTTGTAAGTATATTTCTATTTTAGAAAAAACACAATAGTAAAAGCCCCTTTTTAAGGAATTATTCTCAATAGTTTTCTTTTGAAAGAATTAATTTAGAAACATACCCTAAATAGTTAGTTATTATTTGTAGATTGAGAAGAGTCAGTTAGGCGGTTATCACATTTTTGATTATTTTCATAAAAGCTCTTTTTGTCACGATATAACGCCATATCTGCCTCAGTTTGAGCTGAAACCCACGAAGAATAGTTAAGATTTTCAGCTATAGCATAGCCAATAGCAACACTTGAAAATGGAATTTTTGCTGATGCTTCTTCTTTCAGTTTTACTTTTATAGTCTGAACAAAGCTATCAATATTCTCTTTGTTTGGATTAAAGAAGAAAACAGCAAATTCATCTCCACCAATTCTATAAGCAACATGATTATCATTTTCTTGTGATTTCAGAGCTCTAGCAAAGCACTTAATGTATTCATCACCAAGTTTATGCCCATATTTGTCATTTACATTTTTTAGTGAATTTAAGTCTGCAAGCATAATTGCAAAACTCCCTGTTCTATTTGACTGAATAAGATTTTCTAAGTCTAAATCATATGCATTACGATTTTTCAATCCTGTTAGAGAATCAGTATTAGATAAATCTTTAAAGTGAGGATTAGAAATTCTTCTAAACAATATTCGAGATGTGAAAAAGGCGATTAAACATGTAATAAGAATAACAAATGGAGTCATGTAGCGTATTCGCCTAAATGCTTCGTATTGATGATTTGCAGGAAATTCAAGCCCAATTGCACCAATAATATGTGTACGCTTTTTATTATGAACAGGATAGTAAGCAACAAATACATCGCCCCATTCAGTGTTTTTTATATCGCCGGGCATTACGATAGCGCCTTTCAAAGCTTGAGACAATTCACTTTGAAACTCCGCCTCAATAAGATCTCCCGGATGTCTAAAATCTTTATCTTCTATAGGTAAACCATCAATATGATAAATCAATTCACCATCTGCATTTTTAGTTGCTGTATAAAGATATTGCGCTGATGAAATTTCTCTCACTTCTGAAAGAAATTCTTGAACTTCTTGATAAGCTTCAGTTTCAACATCGCTTTTTTGAGTAACTTCTGTAAACACCGAAGATGGTATTTCGTTTTCAACATAAACTGCTATGCAGTGAACTCTTTCTTTTAGGGTATCAATCATTTGATTATAGCTTAGCGTATAAGCAAAAAAGTATACAACAATACAAGAAAATACTACTAAAATAGTCACAAGTATAGCAACTTGCACATCTACACGTTGCAAGGCAGTTTTCTTTCTCATTATAGAACTCCCATAAAAAATACTTCAGACATATTATATAGAGCATGCTTCATAGAAAACTTATAAAAGTGCTCTAACCTAAAAGCAGACTTCAATTCTATAATCTATATAAAAATTGAATAATGTCAAGTATAAGTACTTTTATTTATTAAGGTAACAAAAGAAAACTATAATTTCAGAAATATATAAATCTATCAGTGTTACAACTAGAGTGCGTTTCAAGAATGTGTTTCTAAATTAAGAGATTTTGCACTTTTGACAAGAAAAAGTGATTTTTATGAAGTTCCGCGTATCAAAACATACATAAACTGCCCTCTCTTAATGAAGGCAAATTGCTTTGATGCAGTTCAAAAGGAAAAAGAATTAATTTGGAAACATGCCCTAGTGATATTTCTTAATATAAGTAGCTAATCTCTGCATTGCTCTTTCTAGATTTTCCATTGAATTTGCATAAGATATTCGTAAAAATCCTTCTGTTTGAGAACCAAACTCACTTCCGGGAGTTATACCAAGGTGCACTTTATCTAAAATGTCGTACGCAAGTTCTATAGAAGAGCCATTAAATTTTTCTGCCAGATGTCTTGCATTTATAAGCACATAGAAAGCTCCAAGAGGTTCAACCGGAATTTGAAAACCAAGTTCACGTAAGGCTTTAAGCACATAAATACGTCGTTCATTATAAACTTTACGCATAGATTGCACGTGCTGTTCACCCTCATTTAGAGCATAAATACCAGCATATTGTGTCATAGTATTTGTGCATAGAAAGAAGTTTGCAACAAGCTTCACTAAAGGTTCTACATATTCTTTTGGAACAATAGCGTAACCTAATCTCCAGCCTGTCATTGCATAAGCCTTTGAAAAACCATTTAAAACTATTGCATTTTCAGTATATTCTAAGATTGTATGTTCTTCACCTGCGTAGCTGAGTCCGTGATATATTTCATCTGAAATGATTACCGGGCTTATATTATTATTTTTCTTTGCAAACTCATCTCGTACATTCACAAGAGCCTTTAATCGCTCTTCATCCATTACAATACCGGTTGGATTTGTAGGAGAGTTTATCAGCATCGCTTTAGTTTTGGAGTTGAGAGCATTTGCTACATCTTCCGGTAGAAGCTGAAAACCGTCATTTTCATAAGTAAGAACTTCCTTAATATTTCCACCTGCATAACGTATAAAGTTAGCATAGCAAGGATAAGACGGATTTGAAATAACTACTTCGTCGCCCGCATTTAATAACGCACTAAAAATGAGAAACATCGCTGCTGAGCTTCCCGGAAAAACAATAACTTGATTAGCGTCAACTTTAACATTGTATTTCTTTTTAAAATAAGTAGCAATGGTATATCTCAGTAAAGGTAAACCTTGCGAAGAAGTATAGTGAGTTTCCCCATTATCTAATGCTTTATGCCCTATTTCTGTTATACATTCCGGAGTATCAAAATCTGGTTCACCTATTTCAAGATGAATAATATCAAGCCCTTCAGCTTGCATTTTTTGCGCTTTAGCTAAAATATCCATAACCAAAAATTTTGAAACTTGAGAACAACGATCAGCTAACGGAACTAGGGGCATACTTTCTCCTTATTATTACCAAGATAAATAAAGGCTTTCTTTTCGGCTAGATAGATAAATAGATAAAAATAAATTATCAGCCAAGAAAGCATTATGTTTCAAATTACATAACGTTTTTTATCTAAGTTGTAAATAGAAATTTATAGTAAAAATTCTTGACTTTATCTGGTAAATGTACACATTATGAATTGAAATCCTTAGAGCATTTTTAAAAGTGCTCTAAGATTGACTTTTCAATAAACACAAGTTAGATTCCAATCGGATTTGAATATTACAGAATCTACTTTATGTAAACAACTACAAACTTAACACATAACTATATAAAATAAAGAGGAAAATATGGGAAGTTATATCAATAGCGTATTATTAAATGATGAAGAAGTTGCTTATGAAGGCGAATTTGCTTTATGGGATAATTTTTGGTGGATTTTCTTATCACTTGGATTATTTTTACCAATCATATTTTACTGGCAAAGGTTTTCTGAGGTAGCTGTGACGAACTATCGTGTTATTTCTAAAAAAGGAATTATCAGCCGTTCTGTTCTTGAATATCCTATAAAAAAAATTGAGAGCGTTAATGTTGATCAAACAATAGCCGGAAGAATTTTTAACTATGGACATTTGACTATTACAGGAACAGGAAATAATGTTTTACACATAAAAAATGTTAAAAATCCTGATATCTTTAAAAATCAAATTGTTTCACTCTGCATGTATCGTTAAGAAATTACATAAAACTTTACTATAGAAAAAGGCACTCTAAAATTTTAGAGTGCCTTTTCATTTAGAGCATTTTTAATTAGTCGTCGTCACGGTCATTGTCGTCGTCATCATCGTCATCGTCGTCATCATCATTATCGTCGCCATCGTCGTCATCATCATCATCGTCATCATCACGGTCATCATCACGGTCATCGTCAAATCTATCATCATCGTCATCACGGTCATCGTCGTCACGATTACTATAGAAAACATCATTTTTTAAATTAACTACGCCACCTTTTACAGATTCGTATGCATTATCTATAGTTTTTAAACCATTTTTTGTACCTTCTTTTACAGTATCAGTAACTTTTTCGGCACCATCTGCTAAGTCGTCCCAAGCTTCATTTATTGCATCAACTCCTTCGTATGAAATCAGTTGCGCATGAGCACTAAATGGAACTAATACACATAAAGCAAACAACATTATAAATATTTTTTTCATAGTATAACCTCTTATTTTTTTTTATCATAGTAAAATTTCAGAGAAAAGTAAACTCAAACAATATTATTTAAAAAAGAAAACCGCACTAAATCATGCAGTTTTCTTATAAAATCGATTCATTCTAAAGCTTAGCCAAGCTTTGATACCATAAGGTTATACATTTTATCGGCAATGCTTTTTAAGTCAGGTTTTGCATATTGTGCATCAGCCCCTACAGACTCAGCCTTATGCTCAGTCGCCGGCGTAATGAGTGACGAGAATATCGCAACCGGAAGATTTTTTAGTACCGTATCGCCTTTGATTTCTTTACAAAGTGCAAGTCCATCCATATAAGGCATTTCGATATCGGTAATAACGCCCTGAATATAGCTTTCGATTGGCAATTCGTTAGCTACTGCTTCATTTTTTATTTCAGCAAGCTTATCAAATGCTTCCTTACCGTCGCTACATTGAAGCACTTCAAATCTACCATCTTTTTCAAGCATAGCAAGCACTAGATGACGAATTGAAGCGGAATCTTCCGCATGCAAGATACGGAATTTACGTGTGCCTTCAAGATCTGGAGTTTTTTCGTATTCACGAAGAGCAAGGTTTGGTTGAAGGGTTGCAACAATTGCTTCTAAGTCTAAAAGGAAAATAACTCTACCTTCTAGCTTTACAACACCCGTTACAGACTGCCCACTCATTTTTTGCAAAAATTTTCCCGGAGGCTCAACATCTTCCCAGCTCAATCGGTAAATTCTGTTCACACCGGATACAAGAAAAGCAGTTTGTACTTTATTGAATTCCGTAACAATAATTTTAGGATCTTCAACACTTTCGGGCTGTTTATCAAGAAAGAGTGCTAAGTCAATAAGAGGAACAATTTTACCATTACGGTAAGAAAATGCACCCATTACTGAAAAGTGGCTCATTTGCGGCATAGAGGTTACTGCTTGCATACGAATAATTTCAACAACTTTCGCAACATTTATACCGTAATGCCCACGATAACCTTCTTCATCAATATAGAACTCAACAATCTCAAGCTCATTAGTGCCCGATTCAAGAAGTATATTTGTCTGTGCCATTTATCCTCCAAATTTTGAAGTAGTTATTGAGAAAAAATACACTTTTTTCAATTTAGAAAGCTTTAGTTTACAGGAAAAATTCCTAACTGTCTAATAAAAAATTTTAGTTCAAACTTGTACGCACGCTAGGCATAAGAGGAGGCTTTGGCGTATCATCCTCAACCAGTAGTTCTTGAAGTTCACTTCTAATTGGAATTGTCATTGATGATTTTGCCATAACTTCATTTGTTGGAAGGTGAATAACACTTATATTATAGCGAATATTTTCAGCTGTTTTTGTGTAAGTACCAGCTATAACTCCAACTCCGTTAGCAGAAGAATTAAGTAATTCTTGTACATCACGAGTAAGAATAAATTCACCTTCTTTTTCAATAATAGTAACGATATCAGCTTTTCTTAATTCATTTAATTTGTAACCTTTTTCTGACATCGCAGATGAAATTTCTTCACTGATTTGTCTTGCAAGCGGATTTGTAACCTTTAGATTTTCTAAAGAAACAGGCACCGTACTAACCATTACAAGTTCAAGTTTTGGTGAATCCTTAGTTACGTATCTTTTTGTAATTTGCTTATCAAGCTCAGCCACAAGTTGTTTTGTAGCCGCCGGAATCTCCGGTTGACTTAGAAATGCTGCTGCTGAAAAAGGTAATAGTAGCGCAAGCATCAATAAGAAAATTACTATAAGTGGATATTTTCTTTTCATAATTTTATCTTCTTGTTTTTATTTGTAAATCAAGAGCGAAAAGCTCACGTTCAATCCAAGCTTGCTCGTCCATTGTTTGCGCTTGAGATAGTGCAAGTAACATATATTCTTTAGCAACTTCATATCTTCCTTCTGCTTGTAACTCTTTAGCATACGCCCAGTTTGATGACTTAGCAGAAGTCGAAAAATGAGAAGATCTTGTAGATGTTGAACAGCCTAACATAAACAGCATCATACACAGACAGCTCACTAAAATGATACTTTTTTTAGATAAATTTTTCATATTATTTTCCTCTTATCGGCAATGAACCGCCTGAAAGAAGTGGAGCTTTTGTCATACCATCAAGCATGGTATTCATAGGAAGCACCATTTGTGCTGTACGTAGCACATCACCATTGTTACGTACTAAGCGGGCATTTACAAAAATTCCTGCTTTTTCCTTGAGATAAGTACCAACAAGGAAAACACTTTTTGAACCGGTTAAGCGCTCTGAGCCATGAGTTTTAAACACAAACTGCCCATCATCACGAAAAACTATTTGATTGCTTACTTTTGCATCATTCACCGGAAAACCACGCTGATTTAGCTCAAAAATAAGAGCCTCAGCAAGATAACGACCAAAATCAGAAGTACTATTATAGTTTTCAAGATTTACAAAAGTTACAGGATAAGCAACCAAGCCTTGAAGTCCGGCACCTGAAAATGTTTCAAATAGTTGACTTGCAAGTTCGCGAATTTGCACTTTAAACTCACGCATTTCAACTTCATCTTTATCAATACGGATTTTTTCCATATCATATATAGTATCAGGCGGGCTTGGGTACTCATACATAGTTCTGCTTGTTTGAGCTTGCACTTGTTGAGGTGCTGTGCTTACAACTTGCGGTGTATGTACATTGGAAGATTGAATTTTTACATCTGCACATGGATCTTCTTCAAGGTCAGACATTTTCACAATTTTCGGAGGTGGAATTTGCGCTACACTTGAATAAGGATTTTTCTTATTACTCGCACCTGAAATAGACAAACTTTGCGCATTTGTATTCACTGTTGACGAACTCATCGCCGGTTTTACGGCATTTTGAGTAGAACTTGCATTCACTATACTTTCTGCTTCACTAGGTGGAGCGCCGGCATAAAGATTGAGTGGTGAAAAGCACAGAACACTCAATCCACAAGCAAGTATATAATTTTTCATATTAAACATATTAGCCTCTGCAGTACATTTTATTTTTCCGAATCTTACGAAAATCGTTAAAGTATCTACACAAAATTAAACGGCAAAAGAAAATAAAACTTTAGATATTCACGGATAAAAGTTGCTTATCTAAATAATTATATAAGGCGTCTTGATTTGCAGTATCTTCTATCTTATTCAAATCAGGTAGTATATAGACTCTATGCCCATTATAATAGAAAGAGGAATAACGCCCCCTACTTGGCAGAAGGAGGGTATCTCTTGTTTCAGAACCAAAAACCAAAAGATTTCTAATTTTTAAATGCGCTATAACTGACCAATAAAAACTTGCTCCATTTTCTTCAAATAATTCGCCTATTTTATGAGGCGTATCATAAGGAATAAATACATGGGTGCCATTAGGTCTATTCAGTTTACGAATAAGTGAACGTACAAGTTCTTGTCGTTTCGGGTCAACATTTTCATTTTTCATTAGATCAGCATAAAAGCCTGTATAGGTCCAAGCAAGCTTTGGTTTTTCGTGTCTAATGATTTTTTTATAGAGTTCTTTCCAGTTATTGCTCCATTCAAATTCCTTAAGAATTGGACGTGGATAAATTGATTTTGTATTATTCTCCTCAATCTCTCTTGCTTCTTGAGAAGAACGTGGACTTTCAATTATTATGGATTTTTGAGGAGCGACTCTATTTTGTGGAGTATTTTGTGATATGTTTTTTTGCTGATAACTACCCTGCTGTAGACCTTGAGTCACAGTATGAGATGCAACTTGAGCAGAATTAACTTTACTAGATGTAACCGGTTTTGCAGAAGCTTTTTTAGTGCTTAATTCTTCACGTCTTTCATCATTTGGAATGTAAAGAAACTCGAGTCCGGCATTAAACCAAACTTTTGTTTCTATAGGAATTGTGTATGACTGTTGTAGCATAAATACATCCTCAGATTAAAGGGATGAAAGCCATGTAAGAATATTCCACGCAATTTCTGTTTTAGGCAGTTTTTGCCAGTGTTCTTCTCTTCCAAAGCAATCTGCAACATAAACTTTATTATCTAGGGTAGCAAAGGCATCTGCAACATTATTACCAACAATCATATCGGCACTTTTTGAGTTTAGTTTCTTTTGAGAAAGTTGTGCAAGTTCTTCTTGAGAATGCGCAGATTCCGCCGCAAAACCAACCACTTTTTGATGCGCTTGTTTTTCACCAGCTAAAAGTTTCAAAATATCTTGGTTAGGGTAGAATCTTAGTGAAAACCCTTCATCTGCTAAAGACTTTTTAAACTTTCCACCTGTATGTTTTTCCGGACTAAAATCAGCTACAGCAGCAGTAAAAATACCGTAGTCCATATCATTCCAGTATTTAGCTGAAACGTCGAGCATTTCATTTGCTGTTCCAACTGTATGCCTGTGAAATAGTTCATCATCAGGTGAATATAGAGTAACATTTTCACCACAAACAGCATGAACTTCTGCGCCTCTAAGCCAAGCAGAGAGTGCAAAACACATTCCCATCATTCCTGTGCTTCCGTTTGTCCAGTAGCGCACACTATCAAAATATTCACGAGTTGCACCAAGAGTTATCAGGATTTTTTTACCGGTAAGATCTTGAGATACAACACTTTTTAGAGATTTAAGGAATAAAATTTTATCAGAGGCTAATCTACCTTCTCCATCATCATTACAAGCAACTTTTCCTTTGTCAGGACCTATAAAAATAACTCCGCGACTTTTCAAAATACTTACATTGTCTTGAGTAGCAGGACTTGCCCACATATATGGATTCATTGCCGGCGCAATAACCAATTGTTTAGGAAAAGCAAGAGCTTGTGCGGCAAGAAGAGTATCTGCTCTTCCAAGAGCTATTTGAGCGATGGTATCAGCACTTGCAGGTGCAATAACAAAGGCATCCGCATCTTTATTTGGAGCTAAGTGAGAGAGAGGTTCATCAAACATCCCTTTATACACAGGTTTTGCGCCAAGAGATTCAAAAGTTAAAGGAGAAATAAATTTCATGGCAGACTCTGTTAGAGTCACACTCACTTCTACACCGGCTTTTTGCAAGGCACGCATTAGTTCAATAGATTTGTACGCAGCTATAGAACCTGTCACGCCAAGGTGAATTTTCTTCATTTCAGGCAGTTCAAAAAGTAGATGTTTATCCATAACTCTCTATATTTATTTTGTTAGTTGTTCAATGTTAGAATCTATTTCATCAGTAACGTCAACAGGATTTTGTGAATTATCACCAAGTTCAGTTTTTAATAAAGATGTAGCTTCTTGGTTTGTTTGAGAAAATTGTGAGGCATTATAATATTCACGAGAAGAATTTTCTTCCATATTATCAAAAACCCAGACTTCTAAAGTCGTTGAAACTAAATCTTTCTTGAGATATAAAAGAGCTAAACGTGCATCTTTTTTATGTATTTGAACATATCTTGAATCAGCTTTAAATCCAAGTAATGTCCAGCCATTTTTCGCCATTATATGAATCATTGTATTATTAAGAGCAACAATGTCGCTACCGCCGGAAAATGTTTCAACTCCAACGGATTGATTATTTTCTCCTAATATTACTAACGAGTCCGCATCTTCCCTTTTCATATAAGAGGGAACAGGTATATCAATAATTTGCCCGTAATTTACGGATTCAACAGCAACAGGATCAGTTGCAAAAGGATTTGAAACTTCCATTTTTGAACAAGCTGTTAAACCTAAAATAAGAAATAAAAAAGATATTTTTTTCAAATGGTTATACATACAGAACCTCAAAATCGCACTATTTAGAATATTTCTGAATTGATTCATATAAGTTATAGACTATAATCTACAAATAAAATCCTCAATTCAGAAATATTATCTAGTTTGAATTTATCTTATTTTGAATAGAAATCAAAGAAGCCATCATCGTTAGATTCAGTATTTGCATTCTGTTCTTTGTCTACTTCGTCAATTGACTGTTCAACATTTTCAGATACTTCTTCTGAATTTTCTTCTACATTATATTCATCTTTGGTAGAGATTTCTGTTTCAATTTCACTTTCTTCGTCTTCTATCTCATCAGCAAAGTTTTCAGGATGTTGTGAAATAATACGACGTCTTGTGCTTTCCATAGGAGGCATTTCTTCTTGATTTTGAGCTGATAAATCAGGCTCTGGTAAAGCATTATAAATACGCCAGAAAGTAGGGAATGAATTGAACACAGAATCCGGATTCGCAATACGAATATGTGGACGCATAAACGCCGCTAAACTAATTGCAAGACCCCACTCTGAGCTTGGTAAAAACCATGTATCTGTAGATACTTCAGTTCTTTCAAGAATATTTTCAACATTAACTTTCAACCCGATTTGAGCTAGGAAACCTTGTACAATATCTTCTGTTATAGTTTCCGGATACTCTGGAAGAGTTACTTCTTCACCACTCAAAGATGCAAGTGCTGCAAATACAAGAGCAAATGGATAAGAAGGAGCTAAGCTATAATCCGGTTGAACTAGCTTCATATCAGGATGTTCAGCAATAATGCAACCATCTTCTATATTGAGTTTTAATCCGGTAGATTTCAAGAATTCTAAACAGTTATGGTCAGAACTATTAAGAGCACCACGGAGAACACATTTACCGGCTGAAAAAGCAGGAATAGAAAGAAGAGCTGTTGTAAATAACGGATCTAATTCAGCTTTTATTTCATCTGCAAATACAGGAGTAGCAGGAACATAAGAAATTGTTAAAATACCGTCATTTTCTTCAATCGAATTTTCAATACTTAGGATTTCAAAAAGTGAAATAAGTTCAGCACTTATTCTTGCTGTTTCAGCATGATTTTGAACTCTAAATGTTAAAGCTTCGCTTGTGTCACTACGTGCAACAGAAACCGCTACAAAACTGATAATAAAATCAGCAGGTAACTCTGCAGAGAAATCAAATTCATTCGGTAAGATTCCAGCTGATTCCATACGAACAGGAATACCCTCTTGACCAGGAATTACTGTTGCCATACGTGCATTAATTTCAGGTAAATATCTACGTAAAGCCGATGTATCTAAGAAACGAAGATTACCGTCACCTACAAGTTTCAATCTTGAAGGCACGAGTAAAGCCATTGATAAAGTTAGATAAAATGATAAAACATCTTCACCAACAGGCACAACTTTATCTAGATGTCTTGTAAGACCTTCACCGCCACGGCTCAATACTTTGTCATTACCTTCCCACCAAAGCTGACCACCTAATTGGTTAAACGCCTTGATTGTAGACATCATACTTGGTGAAAGATATACTTCAAAGTTCGCCATAGCTCCGGTTGAAGCAGCAAGAGCAAACATTAAACGAAGTTGACGTGCAGATGCAAAGCCCGGTAAATCAATATTAACAGGACTAAATTGAGGTGCAAGATTATAAAATGCCGGTTCACCATTTACAAACGGAATTGGTTCTATCTGTTGTAAAAGATTGAAGAAATCTCTTGCTATACGAGCATCACGGGTTACTCTTGCTACGCCGGCTTCCCATGAACTACGCAATTTCTTTTCTAAAGATGGAGGTATGCGATTATCACGCTTAACACCTTGTAAAAGTTCAGCTCTTTTTAAGAACAAACGAAGAATTGATTGATCTAGATCGAAGAGATTGTCAGAGTTTTCGCGAAAACGTGAGGTTCTTCCTTCACGGGAGAAGCGGTTGTTACGACGGAAACCGTCTCTATCGCCTCTTTCACCTCTTTGTCCTCTATCACCCCTATCACCCCTATCGTTTCTATCACTTCTTTCAAAGGATCTTTCATTGTCACGATAAGGTCTATCGAATGAGCGACCTTCACGAGGTGCTCTTTCAAATGGGCGATTTTCTTGAGAATCTCTATCGAATGAGCGTCTCTCTTGTGAACGTCCTTCGCTTGAACGTCTATCAAAAGATCTACCTTCGTATGGTTTTCTGTCGTAGCTTCTTTGTTCGTAGCCGCGGTCAGAGCTTCTTTCGCTACGGAAAGAGCGTTCGCCATATTCACGTTGACGTTGTGGACGTTCTTCTTGATTATATGAACTAGGTGAGAAAAAGTTATCAGATGAGCGTTCTTTATTTTCGTAATTATTATAGCGGTTTTGGTTTGAAGGACGTGAAGAATAGTCTCTATCATAACCTTCGCGTCTATTTGAGTTCTGACTGTCATAACCATATGATTTTCTTTCGTTTCTATCGTTTCTATCATATCGGTCATTTCTGTCATTTCTATCAAATCTATTGTTTCTGTCAGAACCGGCAAATTCAGAATTTCTTTCAAATCTACCAGTTTGATTATCAAATGAACGTGGAGAATATGGGCGTCTTGGTGCTCTATCATCGTAGTTTTTTTGATATCTTGAATTATAGTCTCCACTATTTTCTCTTTGAGAGTAGCTTGAACTATCGCCATTTTTCTCTCTGTAGTAGGAGTCGTTGAATCCGTTATTTTGTCTTGGTTTTCTTTGATATTGCTCATTCTCTTGATAAGAATTTTTGCTATACTCAGAATCTTGTCTATCATCATCGTTTAATTTACTTTTTTCAAAACTACGCGTAGGTCTGAATCCCATAAAACACCTCATTCTAATGTTTGTTCAAAGCCCCATCTAAATTCAATTCACTCTACACAGGGCTTTGACTTTCTCCAAATACCCATTATTCATCACTTTTAAATTCGATAGATAACTCTTGCTATTTTTTTTGTTTGATATATAATTATTAAATGTTAAAAGAAATGGGTCTAGTGGTGAACGTGTTCACCCTTTTTAATTCTGTATACGATTGCTTTAATCATGATTACAAAATAAATAAAAATAAGCCCTACGCCCACAAAACCTTGTGGTGAAGATTGCATTGCATTGTGGATTAAGTCACTCAACATATAGATGTCTCCTTTTTAGAATATAACAGCTAAAATATGAAGAATTAATCAACAAAAGTCAAGTTTTATTTATCCACTTAACCTAAACTAAATATAAAAAGTTGAATTATGACAAAAAATTTTGATATTCGTATACATGGCATCGACCATGAAGGCCGTGGTGTTGGTCGTGATGAGCAAAATCGTGTGCTTATTGTAAAAGATGCCCTTCCGCAGAGTCTTGTTCGAGTGCAAGTTCTCAAAGAAAAAAAGAACCTTGCATTCGGAGAAGTTCTTGAAGTATTAGAAAAATCACCTTTTGAAGTAGAGAGCGCTTGTTCTCATTCTAACGAATGTGGCGGCTGTACATGGCAAAATCTTGATTATTCTAAACAGTTAGACTGTAAAAAAGAAATTATCAACAATGCTTTTAATAAAATTGCTCGCCAACCACTTCCAGAAACCTTTACCCTTCATCCTGCAGAAAATACAAAACATTATAGAAACAAAATGGAATTTGCTTTTGGTTATAGCAGTTTAGATGATTCTGTTCTTCTTGGGTTAAAAAAAAGAAAATCTCACGAAGTTTTAGCTGTTGATTGTCAGCTTTGCGATTCACGTGTGAATACACTCATCCATAGACTTCAAGAACTTGTAAATCAATATAAGCTCCCTGTTTTTTCTGCTGAAAGTCCAAATGATATCGGCTTCTTACGCTTTGCAGTTACACGTGTCACTCAAGCTCGTGGACGTAATGATTTTCTTTTAGAGCTAATCACTTACCCTAATCCGAAACATAATCAAGATTTATACACTATCTGTAAAGAACTAACACAAGAATTTCAATTTCTTACTGGAATAGTACACACAATTAGAAAGAATAATCTTCCTGTAGCATACGGTGAAAAAACTATTGCAAGATTTGGAAAAGAATTGTTAGAGGAAAGCCTTACAATCGGCGAAAATCAACTTACATTATCATATTCTCATCAATCATTTTTCCAGACAAATACTCATATGACGTCAAAACTTTATTCACGTCTTATTGATTTTACAGAAGGATTGAAAATATCCAACATTGCAGATATTTACTGCGGTGTTGGTGGTATCGGCATTGCTCTTACAAAGCATTTAAATGATAAAGGACAAAATACAAAGCTCTACGGACTAGAAAGTATGTCTAAAGCTATTGATTTTGCACAGAAAAATGCAGATAAATCTCAAATTGATGCTGAATTTACTTTCGGAAATGCAAAGAACCTATCTCGTTTTATTAAAAGCTGTAAAAGCATAGGTCTTATCATTTTAGATCCTCCTAGAGCGGGTATTGATAAAGAAACTATGCAAACCCTCTTGAAATATAAGATTAAAAATATGTTGATTGTTTCTTGTGACCCTGCTTCTCTTGCTAGAGATATTGCTCTTTTGAGCGAAAGCTATACCCTTGAAAAAGTTGAATCTTTTGACTTATTCCCTCATACACCGCATGTTGAAAGTTTAGCTCTTCTTTCTCTAAAAAAATAAAGAAATCATTCTATAGACGACTTATTTATCAAAATTACTTTTATTAGGAATTAGGGTATAGTAAGTCGTCTATTTTTTTCTTTCTCTGTGAAATATATAAAACTGCAATACGCTCAAAAACTTTTTCTTAAACTCTTATATTTTTTTTATTAGCATAATTTTACCATGAGGCGATAGTTTATGAATAAATTAAAAAAAGTTATAGAATATTTACAGTCAGAACATAAGGCTCCGCTTTTTCAATTTGAAAAATATTCCGATTTTGAGCTCTATAGAGCTTTAGTTAATGTTCGTCACGCCAACCCGGTTCCGCTAGAAATCCTCACTCTGCAAGATGAAGCACTGCAAGAAATATCAAAAGAAAGAGGAATTATAGATTCAGAAAATCTTTCTTATACAAATAATATTGCTGTCTGGCAGGGCGACATCACAAGACTAAAAGTTGATGCAATTGTAAACGCTGCCAATAGTGGTATGTTGGGATGCTTTTATCCTCTACATGCTTGTATTGATAATTTTATTCATACTTATTCAGGCATTCAACTTAGACTTAAGTGTGCTGAAATTATTACAAAACAAGATTATCCTGAACCAACAGGACAAGCAAAAATAACTTCTGCGTACAATCTTCCAAGCTCATACGTATTACACACTGTAGGACCTATTATAGCGCACTCTGTTTCAGAAGAGGACAAAAAACTTTTACAGAATTGTTATACTGCTTGCCTAGAACTAGCAACTAAAAACAATCTGAAATCGATAGCTTTTTGCTGTATATCAACCGGTGTTTTTATGTTTCCTCAGGTACTTGCTGCAGAAATTGCAATTAGAACTGTAAAAGAATATCTTCAAAATCATAACAACTCAATTAAGGTGGTTTTCAATGTTTTCAAAGACGACGACAAAGATATCTACACAAGATTACTCGGATAAAATCAAACTACTTAAAGAGAAACTAGACGAAGTTGACACTGTGCTTGTTGGTGCCGGTGCCGGACTTTCAACCTCTGCCGGACATCTTTACAGCGGTGAAAGATTTGAGAAAAACTTTCCTGATTTCAAAGCTAAATATTCTATTACAGATATGTATTCAGGTGGTTTTTACAACTTCCCTACTCTAGAAGAATTTTGGGCATGGTGGAGTAGACAAATATTTCTAAATCGTTACAACAGAGAAAAAAATCTAGTATTTCAAAATCTTTTATCCCTTATAAATAAAAAAAATTATTTTGTTATAACAACAAACGCTGATCACCTTTTCCAAGATAACGACTTTGATAAAAATCGTTTATTTTATACTCAAGGTGACTACGGACTTTTTCAGTGTTCAAAAGCTTGCCATCATCAAACTTATGATAATAAAGAAATAATTTATGAGATGTATTCACAACAAAAAGATATGAAAATCCCCTCACATCTTATTCCTTATTGTCCAAAGTGCAATGCTCCTATGACGCCAAACCTAAGAAAAGATGATACATTTATTCAAGATAGCGGTTGGGATAAAGCATATAAAAATTATGAGTATTTTTTAAAGCAAAATATGGATTCTAAAATTCTTCTTCTTGAATTTGGTATTGGTGGCAATACACCTGTCATTATAAAGTACCCATTTTGGGATTTTACTATGAAAAATAAAAATGCAACCTATGCCTGTATTAATATTGATTTTTGTACATGCCCTGCCCCTCTAAAAGATAGAGCGATACTTATTCAAGCTGATATAAAACAGACTCTCGAAGATTTATTATAGGTAGTAATATTAAAAAAGATCACGGTATTGATTACTCAATACCGTGAAACATAGGGTTTTTATACATTAACTAATCAACAAATTTACGATTTTTCTCATATAATCCCAAATGGACTATGAGAGTTTCTTGAATAATTACCTTACAACTTTGCAATTTCCGCATTAGAGATGTGTTTTTTGTTACCTAATGAACACGTTCCTGCCGAAATTTATTATAAGGTTCCTATAACTATATCGTTGTAGTCACCGTTATTTATTTCGTCAATCTGGGCTTGACTAAAATTAGCTTGTGCAAGCGTAACTTCTTGAGAGTTACCCTTTTCCTCGTTTAAGGCTGCAATCAATGAATGCATTTCGTTATCAATCCCAGTATCTTTTGCTAAAATTTGCATTTCTGCATCTTTAATACTTGCGATATCAACATTATCAACTTCATCAATGTCGAAGTCAAACATGGTATCATTTGAACCGCTTGCGAATGATTCTAGTGTTTCATAGAAGTCATCGCTTTCGCCATCAAGTGATGAACTGCTTCCACGACCGCCTAATAAAATCTCGCTATTATCATTAATCATATCAAGATTATGCAATGAATACATTGATGCATTTGTGCTATAATCATCAAATATGATAAATTCACTTTCATCGTAATCAGGTTCTGCTATATTACCAAAATTATTCTTAATAAATTCGGTTAACTCACCATCACCCCACGCACCATACCCATATGACTCATTCATAGAGGCTTGGATTATTTCATACGATCCAGCATAAGAATAGCTTTGAGCTGAGGTTAAATTTACTTGTTCTTCACCGGTTTCCCAGATTTCACCATGCATAACACCGGTGTAGAGGCCATCATAATCTGCGCTGTCATTATAACTAGAACCTCCTTCTAAAAAATGCTTTGTGCGGACATTTGTTTGTCCGTGCACATCTTCAAAATTTTCGTCAACACCTAAGCTCTTTTCTCCTTCTGATTGCTCAGGAGTTTCAAGCGTTTGTATAAAGCCATCGATGGTAGTTTGTTCCTCTTGCAAGCCTGCGGCCGGCATTAAATCTGGCTCGAAAGAGGCGAAAAAGTCATAACCGTTAATTGAAACATTCTCAAATAAAAACGTTGGCATAGAATCGGCGTTATAAGAAGAATAAAAACCTTCGAGGTAAATTACCTCACCTGTGTTAAAGTGAATACAAAGAGTATTGCCGATTTTCTCAAAAATTGTCTGATCTAAGTTGAAACCAAAAGAGATTTCTGTTACATTTTTGTCTATAACTAAACGAACTTCTGCACTATCCGCTGGTTTTACGATATTTAGGGTTGTCATTATTAGGTTTCCAAAGAAAACGAAGACTAAAAACACTATCTTCATTTATATAAAAGTACATGCCACTCTCTATTGGAGAAATAGAGCCAAGGAGAAAGAAATAGACCTCCATTTCTAAAAATCCTTTATGAATAATGCTGTCTACCAAAAGTCAAAGACCCAGCATTTACCCAATCCCGCCGACATTAAACATCGTTGCAGATAATTCCTGACACAGTTTATCTAAAAACTTAACTATAGTATATACACTTTCTAAACAATTGCAAGTGTATTTTTATATTTTTTTATCAAATAAAATAGAGACGTTACAAATATCATTTTTCTTATAAAACAAAAAAACAGGAAAACTCAGCTAGTTATACTGAGTTTTCCTGAAATAAAATTATAAAAAAATTAACTTATTTCGCTAAAAATTCACGATAAGCTTCAGCAGTAAGCATATTTTCAAAGTCGTCATCGCTATTAGCTTTTACACGAACAATCCAACCATCTTCATAACAATCTGCATTTACTGTTGTTGGAGTATTATCTAAATCTTCATTGAATTCAACAATTTCACCATCAAATGGCATAAATAATTTGTTTACTGATTTTACTGATTCTACTGTTCCAAAGTCTGCTGCTGCGCTGAAAGTATCTTCTGCTGCTGGCATTTCTATGTAAACGATTTCACCAAGTTGATCTTGTGCAAAGTCAGAAATACCAAGGAGATAGGTATCTCCGTCTTTTTTCGCCCAAATGTGCTCATCGGTGTAGTTTCTGTCAACCGGTAAAATGATGTCTGCTAAATCTTTCATAATAAACTCCTAATTTTTATTTATTTTTTTGGTGCAGTAGCCCAGTTGTGTGTAAGTTCAAATAGACCTTCTGCAAGAGTTGGATGGGCATGAATTGTATGTGCAATATCATATGCTGTTGCGCCTAATTGCATTGCTAAAGCTGCTTCTGCGATAAGGTCTGTAGCATGAGCTCCCGCTATATGACAACCTAAAACTTTTGCCGTTTCTTTTTCAATAATCATTTTAAAACAACCAGGTAACTCAGCCATAGCCTGTGCTTTACCAAGTTCACGGAACTGGAATACTGGGCACTCTACCTCGATTCCTTTTTCTTTCGCTTGTGCTTCGGTAATACCTACACAACCAATTTCAGGACTTGTAAAAATTCCTGAAGGAACTACAGAATAATTAGCAACTTTTTCTGTTGAATCAAGTATATTATCAATAATAGCAAGTCCTTCTGCATATGCCATATGTGCAAGCATAATTTTTGAAGGTCCTAAAATATCACCGATCGCATAGATATTAGGAACATTGGTTTCGTATAAGTCATTTGTTTTAACCCATCCACGATTATCTGTCTCGATACCCGCTTCTTGAAGTCCTAAACCTTCTGTATTTGGAACTCGTCCGGCTGCAACAACTAAAACATCAGCCTCGATAGTTGCTTCTTTCTTTGCAGATGCCGGCACTTCACTTAAAAATGGAGATGGAGCTAACTCTGCGTATACTTTATCATTTTCAACTTTACAAGCGCTTACGATACGGCAAAGTTCTTGTTTAATTCCGGATTTTTTCATTTCACGTTGAAGAAGTTTTGACATCTCTTCATCAATTGATGGAACAGGGAGAAGCCTTGAAAGACCTTCAACTACTGTTACTTTTGCACCAAATGTAGAATAAATTCCAGCAAGTTCAGCACCAATAACGCCGCCACCTACAATAATCATACTTTCCGGAACATATTGTAATTCAAGAGCATCATCAGATGATAAAATATGCTTATGATCTACTTTCAATGCAGGAAGCTCTAAGGAGCGTGAACCGGTTGCAATAATAATTTTATCGCTTTCAACTTCAATTACTTCATTTTCTAAGTTAGTTACTTTAACTAAACTTGCGCTTATGATTTGCCCACGACCTTTAAGTACTTTAACTTTTAATTGAGCACAGGTTTTTTCAATCCCACCTCTTAATACTTCAGAAACTTTACGTTTTCTTTGAATAACTGCCGGCATATCAGCTTTTGCTTCTCCAAGCCCTGTTATGCCATAAGTTGATAAACTGTGTGCTTTTTCTAAAACTTCTGCTGTTGATTTCAATGTTTTAGTTGGTATACAGCCATAATTCAAGCAAGTTCCACCTAAAAAGTCCGACTCTACTAATGTTACTTCTGCACCTTTCTTCGCTGCAGCAAATGCCGCCATGTAGCCACCGGGACCTGCACCAATAATTGTAATTTTTGTACTCATTCACATCACCTTTATAATCATTTTTTTATATTCTTTATCAAATACTTACTGTATCTAATGGAAATCTTATATTTTATATTCAGATATTCGTTAGCATAGAATTTTATAACTATCAAGTGTATTTCAAGGGGGTGTAAAAAAAAAATCTCCTCTTTTAGAGTAGCACTCTATAGAATAGCGATTTCTAATTACGCGAAATCTTGCCTTTTTCTATTGTAAAGAGTGTTGAGTTAGGAACATTTTCTTTTAATATATTTGCAATATGTTGATGACATGTGAAAAAAAGAATTTGATGCTGGCATGAATCTTCTGTAAAAGTAGCTAAAGTTTTAGCTGTTTGAGTAGATCTAAGAGTATCAAAGTTTACAAGAATATCATCCATAATTAATGGAAGAGCTTCTTTATATTTAGCTGCATTTTTAATATAGGCAAGGCGCAAAGAAAGATAGAGTTGTTCGCGCGTGCCTTGACTGAGTTTATCAGGAGTTACAGGAAGCCCACGATATGGGTTCAAGGTGAGCGTACTATCTTCTATTGAAGTGGAAATATTAAGCCATTTACCATCCGTAATGTGATTAAAGATTTCAGAAGCAGTTCTTATAAGTTCAGGCTGTTTTTCTTCTTCATATTTTTGTTTTGTCTTTTGAATACAAGTTCTTGCTAGTGAATAAGCTAAATAGCTTTCAAGTGCATATTTATTCTGCTCTTCAATATTTGCTTTTTCTTGTTTAAGTTCTGTAAGGAGTGTTGAATCTTCAAGTTGCTGGATAAAGGCTTTCTTTTCAGCTAGATTTGTATTGATTTCTTCTTCAATCGACTGAATTTCTAATAGATTTTTATCAAGCAATCTTTTTTTATGTTGCAAGTCTAGTAAATCTACGCCTTCAAAACCTTTTACAAATTCTTCAATATTTTCATCTATAGAAAGAAGTTTTAATTTGTCATTGATTTGTTCTAGCATTTCAAGGAGTTGATTTTTTTCCTCAAATCTTATAGCCATTTCTTTAAAGTCATTTATACTTTTCAAGTTCAATGATTCTAAAAGTTTTTTAATATTTTTTGATATTTTCTCTTTTTCTTCAGATAACAAATCAATTTCTTTATTTATTTCAGACAATTGTTCTTCAATAGTTATTTTTGCGCTCAGTATTTCTTTAGCTTTTTCAGCATCTGAAAGTAAAATATCAAGAGTCGAGAGATAGTCAGGTTCATTATCCAACCTTTTTATAGGATTACGATTTATCTCTACTAAAAGCTTTTCTAAAGGAGTTACAAGTCTATCAATTTCATTTTGATGTAAGTCTTTTTCTTTATATAGATTTTTTATATTATTTTCTATATTTCTACATTTTTCTACATGCGCTAAAATTGCTTTAGCCCTTTCAGGAGAAATAGAACTATCAAGTAGTTGACTTGTAAGGTATTTATTCCACTCATCTTTTGCTTTTTCTAGTTCACTTCTTTTTTCTTTCAGTTTTTCATCAAAGTTTGCAAGATTAGATTCTATTGTTAGTTTTTTATTTTCGAGAGTATCTATATTTTCAAGAAGTTGTAACTTTCTTTCATTAATTTTTTCCTGCTCATTACATATATTAATGATATCCTGAACGGTACGCACTATTTCATCGCTCGACAAGCTCAAATCTTTTATATCTGGAAGAACTTCAAGAGCAAGTTCGGAAAGTGTTTGTTTTGAATTTTTAAGTGCATTAATTTCTTCTTCTAAATTTTTCAAACTTTGCTTCGCCATACGTATTTGGTCTATACGTGCAAAGTATACACCTACGGCATCAGCTGAAGGAACATCTGAAATTGAAAGATTGGCAAACTGTTCTTGCCATACCCTACGTAATTCTTGGATAGCACGTTCTTCTTTTTGATATTTTGCATAGTTATGTGAAAGTTCAAAACGTGCATTTCTGAGTTCGTTTTCTGTTTGAGAAGTTTCTTTAAGAAGATTTTCCTTACTGATAAGTTGTTCTTGCTCATGTTCAAATTTAATTTCAAGCTCTTCTAAAATTTCGTTATCTACCTTTTTTACCTCAAGAAACTGACAAAGTCTTATAAACTCGTCTTTATTTGCTTGCAATTTTTGCATAGCTGCTTCTTTTCTACTGTTAATCTGAGCAAGCATTAGAAGTTTCTTTTTTCTATCTGGGTTATACATTGGAATATTTACGTAAATACACGTAAAACCAATAAGAAAAACTAAAAGCGCAAAAGGTGAATGTATTATATAAGTATTTGGTATTTCAATAAATTCAGCTAAATTCTCCTGTATAAAGAGACTTTGAGCAAAAAAGGAAATATCTATTTCTTTAATATCATAATATAAACTTGTGATTAATAAAATCCCTCCCAAGCAAAACGCAAACACGCCAAAGAGAAATGACAAAATACCACTTGTTTTATTAGGTAATTGCACTGCAATTTCATCATATTGCCCTTGCAAGTCAAGAATGCGCTCAACTTCTTGTTCTTGATTTTGTTCAAGATATTTTATACGTTGTACGGCATTACGCTTTTTATAAAGAGTTGTTCTTTCAAGATGCAAAAGTTTCTGATTCTCTTTTGAAAGAAAATCTTGTTGTTCTTCAAGTTTATCAACTGCTTTTTTAGCCTGTTTCAAATTTTCTTTTGCAATATCGGCACGTTGAGCTTGTTCTGCAATTTTACTTGCAAGCGCAAGAAGTGAATTTTGTGCATTTGAAACTTTAGATAAAATTTGCTCACTTGGAGTAATCTTAAAAGAAAGTTGATTTAGTGCTTGTGTAAAATCGGCCTTTGCTAACTTTAAATGTATAAGTTTTTCAGGCATTTTTTCTACAGCATCCTGAGTTCTGCGTAGTGCTGTTGTTAGCTGTTCTCTTTTTGTAGGGTCTAAATCAATTTTTTCTTTTTTGAGCTCACTAATACTTTTTTCAAGATATTTTATTTCGTCAGTAACAAGTAGTTTCTCTTGATTCAAGTAACTAATTGAACTTTCAACCTGTTTTAAGTTTCCTTCTGCCTCTGAAAGAATCACGTTAAAAGTTTCAATTGATTTATGAACTTCAAAGGAATAATCTATGCTTCTTACTTTCTCCAAAGACCAAGAATTGCCAAGATATTTTACTTCTTTTGCAAGCTCTTCTTCTGTTTTATTTATAGTTTCTTGAGTATAAGGTATTTGAATAAATGCATTTCTATAGCTTGCTTTATATTCAACCAATTCTTTTAGTTTAGGGAAAATTTCAACAAGTTGAGCATTAAGTTCTTTTTTCTCTAAATTTGCAAGTAAAATTTGCTTCTTATCTTCAAGATTTTTTCCTTGTGATTTAATTTGATATTCTTCATTTTCCAACTTAGCTAAACTTTCTATGCTTACAAATGATAATGATTCATTAATCGCTGGGATTCGTTTGATTTTTTCACTAGTCAAGTAGTAATCTTGATAGACTTCCCATGCATTAATCTTTTTTTGCACTGCAAGAATTTCTTCATATTTATCTTCTCTACGAGATCTAATACTTTGCAAATTATTACGTATAAGATCATATTCTTTATAATAAGTATCTATTTCATTATTTTTTTCTGTATATTCTTGAATTAATGCATTAATTTCTTCAATTCTCTGTGCATTTGTTTTGAAGACATTTTTAATAGAATCATTTTTTATAAGACTTTTTGCATTTTTAGCTCCTATTACTGCATCAATTTGAGCAAATGCTTTTTGCGGTGAATAAAGCCCGAGCCCAAAAGATGTGCCATAAAGAACCGTTTTCACTTCTTCAGCTTCAAGAGCATCAAGAGTTTGAATTTCATTCAAGCTAAAACCATAGAGGCTTGAATAAATTTCTCTGCTTACTCCTGCAAAAAGAGCTTCATAAATAGCTGAATCTAAAGAATTTCCTTTTGCATCATAAAGATTGAAAGCATTCTTCGTACGTTCAATTTTCATTAAACCAGCATTCTTCGTACTAAGCTCAAGCATTCCGCCCATTTGAGGATTTTTACTCGCAAAAAGCCCTTCTCTCGATTTTTTTGAGCGTGCAGAGGGAAAACCTGTTAAAAGAGTGCGGAAAAATTCTAAAGATGTAGATTTTCCTGCCTCATTTTGACCTAAAAAAATAAGTAAACCGGAAGGCAAGTTATATTGACTTTGCTTAGCTAATATTCCAAATTCTTGTATATCGAATGCATTAATTTTCATAGATGATTATTTTTCCAATGTTTCCGCACAAATGTATTGTGCTTGGCGAATTATTTTATCAAAAGCTTCTCGTTCAATCGGCATAGGTATTATTTTTTTATGTTGATTTTTTACTGGGCTATCATGATATAATTTTTGAAAAAGTAAAGCAAGTTCTTCATCATTTTCATCAAATAAATTTTCAGCTTCCCGCAGAACTTGTGCTAAAAAATCATCGCCTTTCAGGAGTTCACTGATATTTTTATCCTCTTGAACATCCTCTGTTTCCACCTCAATTTCTTTTACTAAAACCGGCGGACGGAGTTCGCTTGCTTGTTCTGAAAGCGAATCAGTCAATTCTTGTAAGGTATAAATATTTCTAAGTAAGTTATTCAGCTCTGTTTGACCTTTAAGGGTAATTTTTACTATTACCTGCTTCGTGCATGAAGGCAAGCTCTCTTGATGCGTAGCAAGTACATCATATATATATTGTTGCGCTTGAGCTAAGTCTAGCACATCATCAGGGAGTACACAGTCAATTTTTTTCCAATAAAGTGGGGCAATAGGAACAAGTTCTTCTTTGATTGATACTCTTTTATTATCATCTCTTTCCATAGTAATAAGTACACAGCCATGAGCATTATCTTCATTGATATGAGTACCTTGCAAAGCACCCGAAAAAACAACATGAGGATTTTCTTCTAGCATTTGATAACTGTGAACATGCCCAAGTGCCCAGTAATGCGGATTTTTTTCCTTTAATTCCGCTAGTGTACACGGTGCATACACAGCTTCTCCATCATTTTTTACTAAAGAAGTGTGAAGCATAAACAGATGAAAGTGCTCATTTTTCATTTTTTCTGTAATTATTGGAAAAAAAGTAGAAAGATTTCTTGTCTCTTTTTTTGTGGCATGACTAATTCCATGTATCATCGCTACAACATTATTATCTTTTTCTAATGGAACACATTCATATTTATCTTTAAAAACATGAACATTTTGAGGAAAAGTAAGCGATTTAAAATTATTATCAAGCGGGTCATGATTACCATGACTTATAAAAACTTTGATATTATACTCATTTAAAGTATTACAAGCTTTAATTACAGCAAGCCTTGCTTTTAAGCTGATTTCTTCATGATTCCAAATATCGCCAACCAGCAAAAGAGCATTGACTTTTTCTTTTATCGCAAATTGTACGAGATTTTCCAAAGCCCTATATGTTGATTCTGCCCCAATATTTTTACTATTTGGAACATTTTTCATCGGCACATCTAGGTGCAAATCTGCGGCATGAATTATTTTGATATTTTGCATGAAGGTACTTTTCTTTTATATTTTTTTATGATACGTTGAGTTTAGACATTCATAATTATATTGTCAAGTTTTCAGATTTCTCAAGCTATTTATTTAGCCGCCTTAGATGATTATAAAAGCCTTATCATTTCATTTTGTTTTCCTTTGTGTATTATTGTTGAAGTTATTGCGTTTTGAAAGTAACAACATGCAGATTTTTCTGCCAACTATACAAAATAGGATAAAGCTTTCTCGTATAAGCATATCCACGATCAAGGAGAGAAAACATGTCTGATAAAAAACTTACTATGGCTAACGGTGCGCCTGTAACCAATAACCAAGACAGCCTCACCGCAGGAAAGCGTGGCCCAATCCTTTTACAAGATGTTTGGCTCATTGAAAAACTTGCTCATTTCGATCGCGAAGTTATCCCAGAAAGACGTATGCACGCTAAAGGCTCCGGTGCATTCGGAACTTTCACAGTTACACATGATATCACAAAATATACAAAAGCAAGTATGTTTAAAGAAATCGGCAAGAAAACCGATATGTTTGTACGCTTTTCAACCGTAGCAGGTGAACGTGGTGCTGCCGATGCTGAACGTGATATTCGTGGCTTCGCCATGAAATTTTATACCGATCAAGGTAACTGGGATTTAGTTGGAAATAACACACCTGTATTCTTCTTTCGTGATCCGTTAAAATTCCCTGACCTAAACCACGCCGTTAAACGTGACCCTAAAACCAATATGCGTTCTGCTAAAAACAACTGGGATTTCTGGACAAACCTTCCTGAAGCTCTCCATCAAGTTACTGTTGTTATGAGTGATAGAGGTATTCCTGCTTCTTATCGTCATATGGACGGATTTGGAAGTCATACTTTCTCATTTATCAATGATAAAAATGAGCGTTACTGGGTAAAGTTCCACTTCAAAACTCAGCAAGGAATTAAAAACCTTACCGATGCTGAAGCGGCAGCCATCATTGCCGGAGATAGAGAAAGTCATCAACGTGACCTCTTTGACAGCATTGAAAAAGGCGACTTCCCTAAATGGACTATGTATATCCAAATCATGCCTGAAAAAGATGCAGATAACTACGAATTCCATCCGTTTGACCTCACTAAAGTATGGAGAAAAAAAGATTATCCACTCATCGAAGTTGGATATTTTGAACTCAATAAAAACCCTGAAAACTATTTTGCAGATGTAGAGCAAGCAGCTTTCAACCCTGCTGCAATCGTCCCTGGAATTGGTTTCTCACCGGATAGAATGTTGCAAGGTCGCCTCTTTGCTTATGCTGACGCTCAAAGATATCGTCTTGGCGTGAATCACACACATATTCCGGTAAATGCACCTCGTGTTCCTGTTCATTCTTTCCATAGAGACGGTCAAATGCGTGTTGACGGTAACTACGGCGCGACCCTGACATATGAACCAAACTCAGAAAATGAATGGGCAGATTCTCAAAATCTACAAGAACCGCCTCTCAAATTAGAAGGCGATGCCCTCAACTATAACTATCGTGACGATGATGACGATTATTATACACAACCGGGACTTCTCTTCAATCTTATGTCCGCAGAACAAAAACAGGCTCTATTCGACAATACTGCTCGTGCTATGGGCGACGCTCCTAACGAAATTAAAGAACGTCATATAGCAAACTGCGCCAAAGCCGACCCAGCGTACGGCGAAGGAGTAAGAAAAGCATTAGGATTGTAAAAAAATATGTAGTATAGATTGATTTTTTAAGGGGGGGAAACCTCGTTTTTTATAAAAACGAGGTTTCCCCCCTCTCGAAACAATAACATAACCTCCATAACTGACTGGCATATATATTGCATAATAATTAGCGTGAGGATAATACTATGCAATACTTACCATCATTAAATAACTACTCGAATTATAGCGGATTTGCACAAACTTTTGCAAATCAAGTATCTTCTAGCGGACAAAACAGTCAATCATATAGCGACTTTGAAGACTATCTTGAAGAAGAAGCTCAAAAAAAAGCTGATGACAACGCTTATTTTGAAAAAATGAAAAACCAAGCATTAGATTTACAAGAAAGAATAAATAAAAATAATGGTTTATCAAGTTTTCAAAATGTAAGTGAATTGACTAAAAATGCTAAAGAATTGATGTCTGAGTTTGAAAAATCTGTGTATGATTTAGCAGAGGAAGGGGAAGAAAATTCCCTAGCCGCACAATTTTTATCACCTTACTCAATGCATGATGAGGTAAATATTTCCTCTGGCAATGTAAGGTTTAATCAAGAAGAAATTAAAGAACTTATCGAAAACATGCGTGCCGATGGTTACAATAATCTTGAAGTTCTTACTGCTATACAAGATGCAGGAAAAACAATTGATGGCTCTACAAGCGATTATTTACTCCAAACGGCATTAAGTACTGTTATGGGTGAAGAGCAAAACCTTACAAAACTAGAAGAACAAAAACTTTTGGGTCTATCGCAAAAGTTGATGTCTAGTAGTCAAACACCTGAAGAAGTCTATAATGCTCTTACATCACAAACCCCTGAAGGTATATTAGATTTCTTAAGCAGCGAAATTGAAAAGAAAGGTTCGCTCACTCTTTCAACAGAAGAATTTGGCGCACTTACTACTCTGCTTCAATTATCAGATGCTGAAAAAACTAAACTTGGAAAAATGTTTGAAGGGGTCAAAGATTTGACCGTTTCTAAAACAGATTTTGAGTTTATTATGAGTTCAGCAAGAAATGAAATCACACGTAAAAAAGATGATTTAACAGCTCTCACAAATACCTTAGCCACTAATCTTCAAACGATTGAAGATAAAGCTCGTTCACGTATGGAAGCAGAGCTAAATGCTGAAAATCTTACAGATAAACGTACTTCCGTGACCAAAGCAATGATGGAAGATACTCATATGGAAGAAATTCTTACTTCATTCAAAGAAAATGGTCTAAAAAATGATGCTTTGTTGCATGAAATGAGAATGCTACAAGATAATAAAACTCTTGATGCTAAATTAGGAACAAAAAATACTTTAGCTCAAGGACTTGAAAACACACTAAAAAGTGCAATTTCATTTACAAGTGAAACAGGCAAAGAAAGCTTCTCTGATAATACTCCAAAAGAGCAAAAACAATCTTTAACCTTTACAAATCAGAACGTGAACCAAGCTATGACTTCGCAAAATATGGCAAAAGTTGAAGCCGGAAAAGTTGGATACGATTCAACAATTCTTTCACAAGTACAAAATGCAATTACAACAGCTGCAAAAGGTAATATACAGAAATTAGAAGTTCAACTTAATCCTGTAGAATTAGGTGCTTTGAACGTTGTTCTTACATCTAAAAATGGTGAAGTCAATGCTCTTATTCAACCTGAACGCCTAGAAACAATGCACGCAATCAACCAGCAAATAGACGTAATTAAGCGTGAGCTTGAAGGACAAGGTATCAAATTTGAAAATATTGAAGTTGAACTACAATCAGATACAAATGAGTACGCACAACATCAAGAAAGTCAACAATTTGAAGGCGAACAACAACAGCAACAACAAGCAATGCAGCAGCAAGTTGATGACCTAAACAGACTTCGTGTGCTAGGAAGAGGTATCAACGAAGGCTGGATTGATAAATCAGCTCTTAGCGAAGATGAATTAGAATTGGCACAAAACTTGCTTCAAGAAAGCGAGGGACTAATTTTTGACAAAGAAAACAGTTCCTATCTTAACTTAGTTGCTTAGAGGAGTGTAAGTTATGTCACAAGCAATTTCAAATCAATACAATTCCGCATTTAGCCCTACTGAATATCTCACCGGAACAGGTGACGATTTAGATAAAGATTCTTTTCTTGTTCTTATGGTAACACAATTACAATATCAAGATCCACTAAACCCTGCTGAAGATACAGAATTTGTTGCACAATTAGCTCAATTCAACTCTCTTGAACAGATGATGAACATGAATGAAAGTATGACAGGACTTGTTGAAGCTCAAAATAAAGCTTTAACAGTAAGCTCAGCTTCATTTATTGGTCTTGACGTAGCCGCATCGGGTTATGGTGTGAGTGTAAGCGGTGGTAAAGCTTCTGAAGTTTTATATGCTTGTGATGATGATATCGCCTCTGGTGCTGTTAACATATTCAATTCAAATATGGAAATGGTAGCTAGTGTACCACTTAGCCCAACCGCTCCGGGTGTTCATAAATTTGAGTGGGACGGCTATCTTTCTGATGGTTCAGTCGCGGCTGACGGTGTTTACACTATTGCTCTTAGCGCATTTGATGCAAATGGTGATACCGTAGTAACTCAAACACAAGTTTCAGGTAAAGTTGATGGTGTAAGTAGCTACAATGGTGAACAATTCCTAAAACTTACTGACGGCAGAATTGTTGCACTTTCAGAAGTTACAGAAATTCTTAAACCGGAAGATGCTGAAACTACACCGGAAGAAGATCCGGAAACCCCTGAAACTGATCCGGAAGATCCTGAAAACGGAACTAACAACTCAGGTACAGAAACAACTCCATAATAAACAAATCTATCCTATTTATATAGTAAAACATAAAGCATTCCTTTTAATCACATTAAAGGGAGTGCTTTTTTTATTTTTATCCAAAACGGGGTTTGTACTTCTTCTTACACACAGGTCATTACAATTCGTATATAATAAGATATATTTCAAGAGCGACTAAAATAAAAACATGAGATAATTATGTAATTTCTTGAATTAATAACAGTTATTTTTTAAGGAAAGGGGAAGTTTGAGGGAGAAAAGCACGTTTACTAAAAAAAACGTGCTTTTCTCCCTCAAGAAATCATAAATTAGATTCACGTGACTTCCTAATAAATTACAAATTTAAAATGCTTGACTTTTTTTTTTCGATAGGTAATAATGCACATCTATTATGAATCGGGCGGCGATTACGCTGTGAACCCCGCCAGATCCGAAAGGAAGCAACGGTAGCAGTTGTCTCGGGTGTCCGATTCTTAGAAGGCGCAAAGAAATTTGCGCTTTTTTATTTTGGAGAACAGCTATGTCACATTTTTTTGAAGTATTAAGCGTTGAAGAAATTATTGAAATATTAAAATCATTTAAAGCTCCTTTCAATGAACACAGAAAAAACACTGTTGAATGTGAAGAACTTATAAATATTCTTGATGCTGACAATAGAATTTTATCTCGTGCAATTCGCGCAAAAGAAGATTTACCTCTTTCAAATCGTTCTGCTATGGACGGTTACGCAGTTCATGCAGAAGATACTTTCGGTGCTAGTGATTCCAATCCAATCTTTTTAAAAAATGTAATGAACTTCAATATTGATGATATACCGGATGGTTATCTAAATGAAGGCGAATGTGCCGGCGTTGTTACGGGTGGTATTCCCCCGCAAGGCGCAAATGCTATTGTTATGGTTGAACACACAGAAGAACTTGGCGATAATATGATTGAAATTAGAAAATCAGTCGCTCCTTTTTCTTTTATGATGAGACAAGGCGAAGATGTAAAAGCAAACTCTATTGCTCTTGAAGCCGGAACATTTTTAAAAGCTCAAGAAATTGGAATGCTTGCTGCTCTTGGAGTAAGCGATATTCCTGTTTATTCTAAAGTTAAAGTAGGAATTTTATCAACCGGTGATGAAGTTATGCCTATTGATACCAATATAAGAAAAGGGCAAGTAAGAGATGTAAACTCCTATACTCTTTCAGCATTACTAAAAAAAGTTCATGCAGAACCTACTCTTTATGGTATTGTGAACGATTCTTTTGATGAGCTAAAATCTGCTATCGAAAATGCTATTTCTGATAATAATGATATACTTCTACTCTCCGGCGGAAGCTCTGTAGGTATGCGAGATTTTACAATTAAAGTTTTGAAGTCTCTACCGGAGTGCGAAATCCTTTGTCATGGAATCGCAATGAGTCCGGGTAAACCTGTAATTTTTGCAAGATATAAGAACACTCTTATTTGTGGTCTTCCTGGTCAAGTTACCTCAGCGCAGATTGTTATGCATCGCCTTGTGCTTCCTTATATTCAGTATATCACTTACGATGATTTAGCTTTCAACCTCAACACTTGGCATTCTTGCAAAGCAATTCTTGATAGAAATATAGCTTCAAAACATGGCAGAGAAGATTACGTAAGGGTTGCTCTCTATATGGAAAATGGCTCTCTTTATGCAAAACCAATTCTTGGGCATTCCGGCTTGTTGCGTACGCTGGTAAAAAGCGATGGAATGTTGAGAATTGATGCTAAATCTGAAGGAATAGAAGCTTCAAGTGATATAGATGTATTATTATTTGATTAGGGTATGTTTCTAAATTAATTCTTTTGCCTTTTGAACTACGTCAAAGTAATTTTTTATTCAGTTTATGTATGTTTTAAATACACTGCACTTCATAAAAATTCACTTTTTCTTGTCAAAAAGGCAAAATCTCTTAATTTAGAAAAACACCTTAAAATACTTTCTAAATTAATTCTTTTGTCTTTCAAGCGGTGTCAAAGTAAATTTTCATATCAGTGAAAAATATATGGCAATAGCAAAAGCTGTTAAACAGCCTCATTGTCAATGAGTTGACAGTGAAAAGTAAATAGTTTATAGATTGCAAATATCAATTCTTTCTAACCAATCAGCAAGAGAATACTATGGAAATTATAGGTGAACATTCATCACTTGCCCAAGTATTTAAAATACTTGACAAAGTAGCACCAACAGATAGCACAGTATTAGTTACCGGAGAATCAGGCACAGGCAAAGAGCTTATGGTGCGTGCACTTCACACACGCAGTTTAAGAACAAATAAGCCCTTTATTCCAATCAACTGTGGTGCAATCCCTAAAGAATTACTAGAATCAGAACTTTTTGGACATGAAAAAGGTGCTTTTACAGGCGCAATGAATACCAAACTCGGTCGCTTTGAAATTGCTGAGGGCGGTACAATTTTTCTTGATGAAATCGGTGAGATGGACGCAAGCTTGCAAGTGAAAATCCTCCGAGTTTTACAAGAAAAAGAAATCGAGCGTGTTGGCGGAAGCGGACCACGTAAGGTTGATGTCAGAATTGTCGCTGCAACACATAGAGATTTAGAAAAAGAAGTTGAACAGGGTAGATTCCGTGAGGATTTATATTATCGCCTAAACGTAATCCCTATTCATTTGCCCCCTCTTAGAGAAAGAAAAGATGATATTTTCCTCCTAATTAATCGCTTTTTAGGGCATTTTTGCGAGAAGAAAGGTAGAGAACTACTAAAACTCTCACAAGAAGCACAACAAATTTTCCTAGCGTATCCATGGCATGGAAACGTCCGTGAACTTGAAAACTTCATGGAAAGACTTAGTATCCTTGTTGACGGGGATACAATCTGCATTGAAGATATTCCAGCAAAAATTCTCAACTCAATTGGAAATATTGAGGATTTGCCTCCTCTTCCTGAATCAGTTTTAGCAACACTTGAAAAAGAAAAAACTAGAGAAAAAACTTCAACTCTAACAATTCAAAATAAAACAAGTGCGCTTAATTTTGCAACAAAAACTGAACCTAAGCCTCTAGACTTACAAAGTATTCTAAATCCTCCTATTGATGACGATGATGACGAAACTTTCTCTTTTCCAACTCTAGCCCAACTAGAAGAATCTAATCTTGGACTAAAAGAGTTTCTCGAAACAATTGAAAACTCAATAATTGACGAGGCACTTGATAGATGCGATAACGTAAAAAATCATGCCGCAGAACTTTTAGGCATTAAACGTACTACCCTCATCGAAAAATTGAAAAAGAGAAATCTCGAATAAAGATTTTGCACATTTTTTGCATAGTACTTTTTATCAGAAACCATCGGACATCGAGATAAAAAATGAAAAAATATAATAAGTTCCCGATTTTACAATCAAAAAAAGCTTTATTTTGTACAGGATTCTTTCTTCTTTCCAGTGTCAATATTGCGAGTGCTGCAACGTGGCAGTGGCTTCCTATGCAAAATAGAGAAAGACTTGTAATTCAATTCGATAATCCAGTTGACAGTTTCTATATACAAAGAAATAATGGGTTGAATATTTCAATTCAACTACCTGCAAGTGCTTCAGATACTGAAATAAACCAAACAGGTTCACTCCCTCAAGGCGATTTCGTCCATAACTTTAGAAAAAATGGAAACACCCTTGAACTCAGTATGAATAAATCTGACTTTGGTTATATCTATACTCAACCGGATAACAACACCTTAGTACTTGATATTTATCAAGATTCTCTGGCTTCACGATTTTATCCTTATGAAGAGCGTAGTGCTACTACACCAACACCGCCACAAGCTCCGGTTCAACAACCTGTACAAAATCAAACTGTTACACAGCCTACACCACAAAGTCCGCCTATTTCTAGTCCGCCGGCTCCTGTAGTTCAAGCACCTATTCAAGCAGTTGACACTACTCCACTTGCACAAAATACAAATCAAAATCAGATATCTACACAACAAATAACAATTCCTCCGGCTCCTCAAGTTTCTGCTCAAACTCCTCAAGTTGAAGAAAACCCTCTTCAAAATGTTATAGAGCATGTAGATGAAGTGGATATCCCCGCTCTAAACAACCAAAATCAACCAAGTCTTAGAGATTCTGTAGAAGCAAATCAAGCAGGAGCAACATCAAATGTAACTCCTCCAGCTGCTTTGCCTCAAACTGCTCAAACCCCTCCACAATCGCCTTTTCCAACAAATAATTTAGAAGAAATTGATGAAGCTGCAGAAAAAATTTACTACGGTAACTCATTTATTGCAGATTTTAAAGATACCCCTGCAAATACTGTAGATTCAGTTGCTGTGCCTACCCAAGTTTATAAAGGGAATGAACCGCAAGACTACGAAACATTTGAATTTATGGACGAAGTAGATTCAATTGCACCAATTCAAGCAATCGAAACAGGTATATCACCTGAAAATGCTGCACTCTTTGAAAGACCTGAAAACGAAACTCCTCAAACTGTTGAAGCAGTAGAAGAACAACAGGGTCAACCTATCCAAAATACTGAAGAAGTTGCTGTTCAAGAAGAAATTATTCAAGAAGAAACACCGGTTGAAGAATCTATAGAAACGGCTGAGGCTGAAGTATTAGATGGAACAATCGCTCCTGTATTACTTGATGAAATGGTTCGTGAGGACTCTGCAAGCGGTGAAGTTACTCAAGTTGCGCTTGCATCAGATGTTGAGCCAACTACAGTTGAAGAAGCAAAAGCGCTTAATAGAACAATAATTTATCAAGATGCTGAAGGAAATGAAGTTCCTGCTCCACCTGATGTTAAAGCTCTTATGTTTCAAGCTGATGATTTACTAAAAGATAGAAACTATGAAGCTGCTCTCCCAATTTTAGAACAACTTAAAGATTTACGCCTTGATAAAGATCCTACTATCAATCAAGATTTAAAAGAAGATTTACTTTATGAAATTGTTAAAGTAAAAGCAGAACTCTATAAGGATACTCTTCAAGAAAATGGTCAAGAAATTTTAAATGCAGCTCTTGAAGCAATGAATTATAACCCTTCTTCTGAGCGCGTTCCAAATGCTATAACAACTCTTGCCTATACCCATTTACTAATGGGAAACCAAGAAGATGCAAAGGGTTACATAATGTTTTTAAAACAACAGTATCCTTATGAACTTACCGTTCCGAATCTTCTTTTTAGACTAGGTAGAGATTATCTTAAACAAGGTCAATACGCACTTGCCGCAGATACTTTTGATCAAATTGTAACTGAATATCCTGATAGTCTTCTTGCTGAAAATTCTGCAATTGCACAAGCTTTCGCATATTATAAACAAGGTCTTTACGAAAAAGCTCTTCCTCTTATAGAGTTCGTAAATCTTAGATGGCCTTCTGCTTATCTTGATAACCCAGACTTTTTACCTATGTCTGCCGATGTTCAAATTTCACAAGGAAAACTACGTGATGCCCTAGAAACACTTTGGACTCAGTATAACATCAATCCAAAAAGCGAAGAAACACCTGAAATTCTTAATAAAATAGCACTTCTTTACTACGCACTCAATAATAAAGATGCAGCAACAAAAGTTCAGCTTGAAATATTAAATATCTTCCCTGATTCCCCTTATGCGCCTAAATCTCTCTTGAGAATGGCAGAAAACACTTTTACACCTGTAAATCCAAGTCTTGATCTTTTATTAAATCTATACGACCAACCAAACCCTCGTATTCCTTCAATAAACTATCAAATCATTCTTGATGATTATGCAGAATCTCCTGAAGCAGTTGATGCTCTTACTCGTCTCGCGGCTTTCAGCTTCTATAATAAAGACTATACTTCTGCGCTCAACTATGCCGAAGAAGTTATGACTAAATATCCGGATAGATTACAATATAATGTTGCCGGAGATATTCTCCTTCGTTCTTTTGCACATACTCTTGCAAATGCTCTTGAAGAAGAAAACTACAATAGAGTTCTTGCGCTTTGGGAAAAATATCCTTACGTGCATGACTACTACCTCCCACTTGAAGACGATTTAAGAATTGCACTTACACGTGCTTATCTTAATAGAGGCGATCAAGCTAAGGGGTTAGAATTACTAGAACCTTTCATAGAAACAGAGCAAGATCCTAAATACGGTCTTTATGCATATAATATATTTTTAGCGCATTATCTTTCTCAAGGTAACTGGGACGCTATCCTTGCTATGGACGAAAAAGTTAATTCTTGGACAATGCCACTTGACGTTCGTGACCAACATGATTATACTACGGCACTTTCTGCGCAAAATCTGGGTCTAACCTCACGCGCATTGCCAATATGGTCAAACTTGGCACAAAACACAGAAATTCCTCTTTATCAAAGAGCTTATGCTACTTACTTCCTTGCTCGTGATGCCGAAGAAAAACAAGACTTGCGCGCAAGCTATCAATATAATCTTGATGCTCTTGCAATGTTTGAAGAATTACTGGAAAACCGTTCAGAATTTGCTGATCCTCAACGTATTCGTGAATCTATTGCTGCTCTTATGGATGTAACTGAAGTAGCCGGAAGATTTGCGGAATCTCTTGAGTGGCTCAATAGATACGCTGAATTTGTTCCACAAGACTCACCGGACTATGGCGGTATGCAACTTCGTGAAGCAAGAATTTATAGAAAAATGAACGATATGAACACTTGGCAAAGTATTTTAGAAGAAATTGTAAGACGTGAACCTGATACCGTTTTCGGAAAAATGGCCTCATCTGAACTTACAACTGAAAAATTAGCCAGAGATATCAACAGTCTAACACCATAGAGTATTTTATTTTATAAGGAGTTTATACTTCAACATGCTTATTGTCGGATTAGGCAACATAGGCAAAAATTATGATAATACACGTCATAATTTCGGCTTTATGCTTGCAGATTTTCTTGTAGAACACTTTGAAAGAAACAATGCTAGAATTGATACAGTTTCAGCCTCAAAGTTTAAGGGAATAGCTTCAAAAATTATTCTTCCCAAAAAATTAGATAATGGTACACAACAAATATATGTTCTTAAACCACAGACATATATGAACCTTTCCGGAGAATCAGTCCAGCCTTTTATGGCTTGGCACAATATACCGGCGGATAATTTACTTGTACTTCACGATGAACTTGATATTCCATTCGGTGACATTCGTCTAAAAACCGGTGGTGGATTAGCCGGACATAACGGCTTGAAATCAATAGCAGAACGACTTGGCACTCAAGATTTTCACCGCATGCGACTTGGTATTGGAAGACCAGAACACAAAGAACAAATGGCAAATTACGTGCTTAGTAATTTCAATTCAAATGAAAAAACTAAACTAGATGACCTTTATATAAAAGGTATTGAAAAAGTTGAAATTTTCCTTAATAAAAAAGCAAAAGAAAAATTAAAATAAAATTGTATTTCCTCTCACCTTTAACTTTATAATGGATAAAATATGCGTAAAAGAACCTCTGCCCGTTATCATGATGCAGAAGCACAAGCAATCCACGATCAGAATATCGAAGCAAACATGGCAAATATGATTAGTCTTAGAGATCTCAAAATTAAAACTATGCCGGAACTACTTGCTTTAGCAGAACAATATGAGATTGAAGATGCTGCCTCTTTTCGTAAACAAGATTTAGTTTTCGCTCTTTTTCAAGCCTGCCTTACACAAAATGGAGCTCTTTTAGGCGACGGCGTACTTGAAATTCTTCCTGAAGGATTTGGCTTTCTACGCTCCCCTCTTTCAAGCTACATGCCCGGTCAAGACGATATCTATGTTTCGCTCAATCAAATTAGACAATTCCATCTAAGAAAAGGTGATACAGTTGTCGGACTTATTCGCCCTCCACGCGAAGGTGAACATTACTTTACTCTTACAAAAGTAACTGAAATAAATTCAGAACCTCCGGAATCAAGCAGAGGCACAGTTCTGTTCGACAACCTCACCCCTGTATATCCTGATAGTCAGCTCATCATGGAAACAGGTGATAAAAATTATTCCGGTAGACTTATAGATCTTTTATCTCCGATTGGACGTGGTCAAAGGGGTCTTATCGTTGCTCCTCCTCGTACCGGTAAAACAATTCTTCTTCAAAATATGGCGAATGCAATTAATGCTAACCATCCGGAAGTAAAGCTTATTATTCTTCTTATCGACGAAAGACCGGAAGAAGTTACAGATATGCAACGCACCGTGAAAAACGCAGAAGTTGTTTCTTCAACATTTGATGAACCACCTCATAGACACGTTCAAGTAACTGAAATGGTTCTTGAAAAAGCTAAAAGAATGGTTGAAAGGAAGCAAGATGTTGTTATTCTTCTTGATTCTATTACTCGCCTTGGTAGAGCGTATAATATTGTTGGACAATCATCAGGTAAAATCCTCTCAGGTGGACTTGATGCCAATGCTCTTCAAAGACCAAAAAGATTCTTTGGTGCGGCTCGTAATATCGAAGGCGGCGGCTCGCTTACCATCATGGCAACTGCCCTTGTAGACACAGGTTCACGTATGGATGAAGTTATCTTTGAAGAATTTAAAGGTACTGGTAACATGGAAATTTACCTTGATCGTCATCTTTCTGAAAAACGTGTTTTCCCTGCTTTTGATATCAATAAATCAGGCACAAGAAAAGAAGACCTTCTCCTTTCAGAAGACGTGCTTAACCGTGTATGGATTTTAAGAAAACTGCTCTCACCTATGGCACCGATTGACAGTGTAGAATTCCTACTTGCAAAAATGAAAGGCACTAAAAACAATAAGGATTTCCTCGCCGCTATGGGCAAATAGTTTTATATCATTTAAGTCGATTTAATCCACTAAAGTTCGTGGAAAATGAGAAAATACAAAACCCTTCCTTTAAGATATCTTATAGGAAGGGTATTTTTTTGCTAGGACATATAACAAGAAGATAACACTCTAACTACTTATATTATAAGTTTTTTATCTGCTTGCAGGAGGAATCATTAACTTTTTCTTTCCTATAAATCTCATACTTGCAAGAAGTGCACGTGTTGCTTGATCCCATGCAATTATGAACCATGCACCATAAATTCCAAATCCAAAAGTATATATTACTAGATAAGTCACAATTGGTCTAGCTATTGCCACCAAATAAAAAGAATATTGTGCGACATATTTCGCATATCCTATTCCTCTAAGCACCCCTGAATAAGCCAACGAAATTATTTGAGGAATTGTAGATAAAGAAAGAATCATAAGAAGAGTTGTGCCAAGTTCTATAATCTCATTATCAGAAGTATAGAGGCTTATAAGTTCTTTTCCCATTGTAAGAAAAAATATAGCTCCCACAGCTCCAATTATTATGCTGATTGGCAGAATAGTTCTTGTGAATACAAATATATTCGATATCTTATCCTTCCCGCGAAGATTTGAGGAAATCGTCAAACTTGCTTTAGAAAAACCTTGCCCAAAATTATAAAATACATCACAAAAAAGCATACAAATACAATGAGTTGAAAAACTTAGAACTCCAAGACCGGCAACGAAAGATGTATACACAAACATACCAAATCTTTCAGAAGCTTGTTCTGAAAATGTACTAAAAAAAGTTGTTTTTACATGATTAAAGTATTTTTTAGTAGGCAACCAATCACTTAACCCTTTCAAAGCTATAGGACTTGAATTTCTATTAACAAAATAGATAGTTACAAAAAAAGTCACTATACTACCAGCCAGAGTAGCAATAGCTGCACCTTTTACTCCCCAAGCAAATAGATAAATAAAAAAGTAGTTTAGAATAAGATTGACTATATTACCAATCACATTCGAGGCAAGCATTGCTCTAGTATTTCCCAAACCCGTTAAAGCAGCATTTAAAACTATTGAAATACTAAAGAAAAACAAGCTGATATTTGTTATTATTGTATATTCGAGTGCAAGATCTATATAAGAATTTTCCGCACCTGCAAGATATAGAATATCTTCCATAAAAAATGATGTAAGAAGTAAAATCCCTAAAGAGCCGATAAATCCAATTGTAGTACATTGCTTTAAAAAAACAGGTAATTCTTTTACTTTTTCAGATACACACCACATAGCCGTTACCTGTGTGATTGCTACTGCAAAAGCTCTTGCAAAAATGAGAATCGACATTCTCGGTTGAAAAAAAACTCCAACCGCTGCCACTGCTTTTTCTCCTAAAGAGCTAATCATCAACAGGTCAATTGATGAAAGTAGGATTATCAAAAATCCTTCAATCGCCGCCGGCCATGCTATTTTTACATATGTTTTAGCCAAAGATTTATTATAAAAGCTCATTTTTTACTTAATCTCTTTATTGCTTTTGGCGTTCAAACCCATTATTGAAAATGCTCTAAGAAAAAAATTGAGAGGAAAAACTCACTTATATAAATGAACTTTCCCTCTCAATAATATATCAATATTTATAGACTATTCACGACCGAGATATTCGCGGTTATCGGTGTTAACTTTAACTTTGTCGCCAATATTTACAAAGATAGGTACTTGTATAGTTGCACCAGTTGAAAGAGTAGCCGGCTTAGTTACGTTAGAAACTGTATCGCCTTTTACACCAGGCTCAGTACTTGTAACTTCAAGAACAACAGAGTTTGGAATTTCGATATCAATAGCTTCACCTTTATAAAGGAGAACTTTACAAATTTGTGCTTCAACTAAGAAATCTGATTTACCGGAAGTAGCTTCTTCGCTCACTTGAAGTTGTTCGTAACTTACTTGATCCATGAATACTAACTCATCGCCTTCACGATAAAGGTATTGCATTTCGCGGTGTTCCATATCAGGTTTTGCAACTTTTTCACCTGAACGGAAAGTGTTATCAACAACTCGACCGTTTATGAGGTTACGTAATTTTGTGCGAACCATAGCGCCGCCTTTACCCGGCTTAAAATGCTGAAATTCAATGATAGCAAATGGTGTGCCGTCAATTTCAATTTTGAGTCCGCGTTTAAAATCAGTAGTAGAATACATAAAAATCCTCTTATATTTGGTATTTTTTTAAGAAAAAAATTCTTCTTTCCTTATTGCGTGGAATTTGTTATTTTGCCTTTTGTGAGTGAAATTGTCAACTCTTTCCGTATCAATCAAAAAAATTTATCGAGTCTTAATTATGAACAACAAAAAAAATACAAATCTATCAACTTTCAACTTTCCACAAGTTGAACTTGAATCTACCCTATATACTCCTGAACAACTACAAGCACCAGAAAAAGCTCAAGTTGCTTTTGCAGGACGTTCAAACGTTGGAAAATCCTCACTTTTAAATGCACTTGCAAACAGAAAAAGTCTTGCAAAAGTGAGCTCTACTCCCGGTAAAACTAGAAGCGTGAACTTCTTTCATGTAAAAAAATATGATTTTTATCTTGTCGATTTACCAGGATACGGTTACGCAAAGCGTTCAAAGTCTGAGCGTGATGTTTGGGCGGAATTAATTTCCCAATACCTTGAACAAACAGAACCTTTAAAGTTATTGCTCCTTTTAATCGATGTAAGAATCCCACCGCAAGATTTAGATAAAGAAATGCTTGCTTTTGGTGTGCACTTAGGATTAAAGGTTCAACCTGTGCTTACAAAGTGCGACAAAGTAAAGCAAAAAGAACTAGGTACAGCAATTTCTTTCTGGCAAAAATTAAGTAATGTTCCACCGCTTGCAGTTTCAGCGCATACAAAATACGGTTTAGAAAAAATGTGGAAGCTTCTTATAGATGAAACTTATGAAGAACCTAAAATAGTTGAAGAATTAGACACTAACGACGACGAATTTTAATTGTATAATAATTGTCTCACAGGAATAAAACATGATTGATATTTCATCTTTAAATGAAGCTCAACAAAGTGCGGTAACGGCTAGTGATCGCTCCACTCTTGTTATTGCAGGTGCCGGTTCAGGTAAAACTCGTACATTAGTTTATAGATTAGCATGGCTTATAGAACAAGGAATTCCGCTTGCTCATATGTTATTGCTAACTTTCACTCGCAAAGCGGCAACACAAATGCTTGAAAGAGCTTCTATTATTTCTGAACATGATATGCGTGGTATGAAATCAGGAACTTTTCACGCCTTTGCTTTTTCTGTTCTTCGTATGCACCAACAATTTTGTTTAAGGCATGCGGATAATAAAAGCGGCTACATAACTGTGATGGATTCCTCCGATCAAAATTCGTGTATCGCTACGTGTAAAGATGAGCATAAAATCGCTAAAGGTGATAGATCATTCCCAAAGTCGCCGGCTGTTATTTCCTTGATTTCTAAATCTCGTAATAAAGAGCTTTCAATTGAAGAAATTCTTAAAAAAGAAGCCCAACATCTTATTCCTTACACCGATGAACTACAAAAACTTGCTCTTCAATATCAATTATACAAACAAAAACACGGTCTTTTCGACTATGATGACCTCCTTTTTGAATTGGAAAATCTTTTTATAGAGCAGCCTCACACCTTAGACTACTATCAATCGTGCTATCCTTATGTAATGGTTGATGAATATCAAGATACAAATAAAGTTCAAGCTCGTCTTATCAAACACATAGCAGGCGAACGTGGAAATATTATGGCGGTGGGTGATGATGCGCAGTCAATCTACGCTTTCCGTGGCGCGACAGTAAGAAATATACTTGATTTTCCAAAACTTTTTCCGGATACACGTATCATTTATCTTGAAGAAAACTATCGTTCTGTTCAACCTGTTTTAGATGTGGCAAACCGTATTCTTTCTCAAGCAACAGAAGGTTATGCTAAACATTTGTTTTCTAAGAAAGATTTGGGAAGTGGCTTGTCATTTCCTGTTCGTATGTATCGCCCTTTGAGTGATGTATCTCAAGCAAAACTTGCATGCAGACGTATTCAAGAGCATCTTTTAACATCAAAACCATCAGAAATAGCTGTACTTTTTAGATCTGGTTATCAATCATATCACTTGGAAGTAGAGCTCAATCGTAACGGAATTGATTATAAAAAATACGGTGGCATCAAGTACACTGAAGCTGCACATGTTAAAGATTTGCTTGCTTATACTCGCCTTATCATAAACCCTCAAGATTTACCGGCTTTTGAAAGAGTTGCAAGCTTTGCAAAAGGAGTTGGCGCAAAAACAGCACAAAAACTCTATAATCTATCTCAAAGCGGTGAAACTGAAAAATTTGCAAAACAATTAGAAAAATATCAAGAATTCAAGAAAGATATAGAACTTATCAATCATTTAAGAACAAGATATCTGACAGAAAGCGCAGAAAACAGAGTTTCTGTTACCTCCCTCTTGAATATTCTTCTTGATAGATACAAAGAACATGCGCCTACCGTCTACCCTGACGACTACCCAAGACGTATTATTGCACTTGAAGAAGTTATAACAATCGCTATTGAATACAATGATTTAGACCTCTTTATCTCTGACCTTATCCTAGATATCAGCGATGAAGAAGAAACGGATCATGAAAAAATTGTTCTTTCAACTGTACACTCAGCAAAAGGGCTTGAATGGGATAAAGTTCTTGTCATGGATTTGGTAGAAGATCGCTTCCCATCACGTCATTCTCTTGCTAGAGCTGAAGAATTTGAAGAAGAAAGGCGTCTTCTCTACGTGGCTTGCACAAGAGCCAAAGATAATTTAGATTTATTTGTTCCGCTCTCTCTCTATCAAAGAGCGAGCCAAAGTTTTGAAAGTGCAATGCCCTCGCCTTTTATTCGCACACTTGAAACAAGCTCTTATGACGAATATACTGAAGAAATCGGTGGTGGTGTTTACAAGAAAATCAAAAATTCTTCCAACTATTCTAATCCATTAGATGATAGTAGAAAACAAGCTTCTTCATTTAGCCCATCACGTTTTTCTTCTCCGCCATCACACAAAAATGACTTTCAAAGTCATGAAAAAAGTGAATATAAAGATTTAGGTTTCTGTAAACACAAGATTTTCGGAAGAGGAAAAATCGTCAGTGAAATTGATGGTGATAAGTATAAAATCAACTTCCCTAACATTGGACTGAAAACAATATTGAAATCTTTTGTAACTCTCGAGAATAATTAGGATATCTGAATGGATAAACTTATAGATTTACATACGCACTCCACCGCTTCCGATGGAACTGATACTCCAAGTGAACTTATTGAAAAAGCAAAGAATCTTGGTTTGTCTGCGATAGCACTTACAGATCATGACTGCTTTGATGGACTTGAAGAAGCTTCAAAAAAAGCTGAAGAAGTAGGTATAGAACTCATCAAAGGTGTTGAATTTTCAACAGAATACAAGCATGGTGAAGTTCATATTTTAGGATATTGGCTTCATTCAAATCCGCTTGAAAATCCTAACTTCAAAAAAGTTTTTGATCGTCTACTCGAGCTTAGAAATGAAAGAAATGAAAACCTTTTCAAAAGATTAGAAGAACTTAATATGCCAATTGATAAAGATGAAGTACTAGAAATTACCGGTAATTCAATGATTTGCAGACCTCATCTTGCTCGCATAATGGTAAAGAAAAAGTATGTAAAAAATATCAATATAGCCTTTTCAAAATACCTAGGAATGAACGGTGTTGCCTATGTTCCTAAACAAAAATTTACCCAGCAAGAAGCTATTGATATATTAAGAGAATCTAATGCTGTTGTTTCTTTTGCTCATCCTTATCTTACTCCTTGCCGAGACGAAAAAGAGAGAAAAGAATTGATAAAATCTCTTGCCGATAAAGGAATTCATGCTTTAGAAACATATTATTCAATGAATAATGATAAGCAGATCACTCAAACCCTCGCTTATACACGTGAATTTAATCTCCTTCCTAGCGGAGGTTCTGACTATCACGGAACATTAAAACCTAATATATCTTTAGGATCAGGAAAAGGAAGATTAAAAATTCACTACTCTATTTTAGAAGATTTAAGAAAAATAAACATAGCAAATAGTTAGAACATTTTTTTCTAAACGGACAAAAACTATCATGCTTGACATAAACTGATTCGCGGACTATTCTACCTTTCTTGAAAAAACTTTGTAGGAACACGTATTGATGCTAAACTGGGATTTTATTATAGATACTGTTATACCCACCCTTAACAGAGGTGTTTGGGTTTCTCTCATGCTTATTGTTCCGTCAGCGCTTATTGGCGGGCTTCTTGGAATGCTTATTGGCGTTGTGCGTGTGTTCGGATCGAAATTTTTTGTAAAAATGTTTGACGGATTTACTACCCTTATCCGCGGTGTTCCTTTAGCTGTTCAACTTATGATTTTATATTTTGGACTTCCGAATCTTGGAATCTATTTTGATCCTTATCCTGCCTCAGTTATTGGCTTTATTCTTTGTACGGGAGCGTATCAATCAGAATATGTACGTGGTGCTTTACTTTCAATTAAGCAAGGTCAATTGAAAGCGGCGCACGCTCTTGGTATGACAAAAATCCAAACAATCCTGCATGTTATTGTTCCACAAGCTGCAAGACGAGCCTTACCCGGCTGTGGAAACGAAGTTATTTATCTCATAAAATATTCTTCTTTAGCGTATATTGTTACTTGTATCGAGCTGACTGGAGAAGCAAAAATCCTTGTTTCCCGAACATTTATGCCAACTGAAGTTTATTTCATTACTGCCCTTTACTATTTAGGATTAGTAAGCTTAGCAACCTTTATTTTAAAGAAGGTTGAACAAAAATTGACTATTCCTCAACATTAAGTTAAAGTGTTCCCTCAATAATTTTTACTACAAAAGATATGTGCCATAACAGTGGAACATATCTAAATAAGAGCAAGCGAGAATATATATGACCGAACAGAAAAGTATTCGTAACTTTTCCATTATTGCACATATCGACCACGGAAAATCCACTCTAGCAGACCGTATTTTAGAATACACCCAAGTTATCACTGATAGAGAAAAGAAAGATCAATATCTTGATAAAATGGACTTAGAACGTGAACGTGGTATTACAATTAAAGCGCAAACAGTGCGTATTCCTTACACTCACACCGATGGACAAGAATATGTGCTAAACCTTATCGATACCCCGGGTCACGTTGACTTTGGTTATGAAGTTTCACGTTCTCTAGCTGCGTGTGATGGTGCTCTTCTCGTTGTTGATGCCTCACAAGGTGTTGAAGCGCAAACTCTTGCAAACGTTTATCTTGCGCTCGACCACGACCACGAAATTATTCCAATTCTTAATAAAATCGACCTCCCATCTGCTGACCCTGATCGTGTAAAAGCTGACATCGAAGAAACAATCGGGCTTGATTGTACTGATGCTGTTGCTGTATCAGCGAAAAGCGGACTAAATATTGATAAAGTTCTTGAAGCAATTGTTGATAGACTGCCTTCACCTGAAGGTGATAGAAGTCAACCATTAAAAGGACTTATATTCGATTCTTGGTACGATTCTTATCAAGGCGTTGTTATTGTTTTCCGTGTTATGGACGGTAGCCTCAAAAAAGGCGATTCTATCCTTTGTATGGCAACAGGAAAACAATATGAAGTTGTTCGCCTTGGTGTTTTCTCACCGGAAGCACGCGATATTCCTGTACTTGCTGCCGGCGAAGTTGGTTTCCTCTGTGCAAACATCAAAGAACTTGGTGATGCAAAAGTAGGTGATACAATCACTCTTGTAAATAATCCTGCAGCAGAACCAATTCCAGGATTTAAAGAAGTAAAACCAATGGTTTTCTGCGGTCTATATCCTTCTGATGCGGCAGATTACGAAAACTTAAAGGCTTCTCTCGAAAAGCTTCAATTAAACGATGCTGCTTTCTCGTTTGAACCTGAAACATCTCAAGCACTTGGCTTCGGTTTCCGTTGTGGTTTCCTTGGTCTTTTACATATGGAAATCATTCAAGAGCGTTTAGAACGTGAGTTCAATATTGATCTTATAGCAACTGCGCCATCAGTTATCTATAAAGTTGATACTCTCGACGGTAAAACTGAAATGATTGACAACCCAGCAAAAATGCCGGATCCTACTAAAATTGATACTCTTTATGAACCATTTGTTCGTATAGATATCCACGTACCAAATGAATATGTTGGCAACGTGCTAAAACTTTGTGAAGAAAAACGTGGTATCCAAAAAAATATGGGCTATATAACCCAAACTCGTGTTGTTATCACATATGAAATGCCTTTCGCTGAAATTGTTTACGATTTCTTCGACCGTCTAAAATCAGGTACTCGTGGCTATGCAAGTATGGACTACGAACCGCTTGATTATCGTCAATCAGACCTCGTAAAGCTCGATATTCTCCTAAACGGCGAACCTGTTGATGCTCTTTCAGTTATTGTTCACCGTATAAAAGCAGCTCAATATGGTCGTGGACTTGCAACTAAACTTAAAAAGACAATTCCTCGTCAGCTTTTCCAAGTAGCTATTCAAGCGGCTATTGGACAGAAAATTATTGCTCGTGAAACCATTTCAGCTTTCCGTAAAGACGTTACAGCAAAATGTTATGGTGGTGATATATCACGTAAACGTAAGCTATTAGAAAAGCAGAAAGAAGGTAAAAAACGTATGAAGATGATGGGTAACGTTGAGCTTCCACAAGAAGCTTTCCTCGCTGCTCTTCGTGTTGATGACGAATAGAATTTATTTTCAAATATAAAAGTAAAAACTTCCTCTAAATAATAAATTAGGGTATGTTTCTAAACTCATTCTTTTGCGTTTTTTCTACCTCAAAAGTGCTTTTTTATTCAGTTTATGTATGTTTTTATACACTACACTTCATAAAAAATCATTTTCGTTGAAAATTCCACAAAATCTTTGAATTTAGAAACACACCCGAGAGGAAGTTTTTTATATTTAAGCTATGACAGATAATACTCTCTAATTACTATCTTTCCTATACTCCAGCAAGATGTATTCTCGAGAAGATATAAACTGCCTATCTAAAATTTTTGCTTGAGTGATATATTGATTCTTCTCTTTTGTAAGTAAGTTATAATATTTTTCACGAATTACTATAACAGCTTTATTTTTATCCTTTAATTGAGAGTTTAACTCTTTTGGAGTATCTACTTCTATAAGATTGTGTTTTGCATAGTAAGTAAAAGTTCCTGAATAAATTCTGTATGATATAGGTAGATACCCCTTTTCTATATATAAAGACATTTCACTTCCAATCTCTTTAGTTGAAAAATATGGGCTGATATGAGGAATTGCAATAAAGCTAACTGCCCACACACAAATTCCAAGCGAAAATGTATAAAAAAGCAATACTTTTTCTATGGTTACTACTCTAGATAGACGTTTTACTATATATGCCGACAAAAAGAAAAGTAGAGCAATTAGAAAAACTTTATAGTCAGAACTTAGAGTTAGAATCATTGAAAGAATGTCTTCAGGAATCGAAATTTCCTGAATAAAAGATAGAGCTGCAAGTGGTTTTCCGAGCATTACTAAAGAAAAAACTAAGCCCAAGATGAAAAATTGAACTACAAGTAAATTAACAAAATATTTTTTTGATTTTTCTCCAAAACTCATCATTTTTTTTGATAGTAAAATCAATCCGGCTGGGAAAAGAGGCAATGAGTAAATAGCTAATTTTGCTGATACAATTGTCAGTAGTACTAAGGATGCAAAAAATATTGTATAAAGCCAAACAGTTCCTGATTTTTCTAATAAGCTTTCTTTTTCCTCATCAGATTTTCTTTCAAGGTAATTTTGAAGATTTTGTCTTGAAAAAAGTAAATTCCCTTTTATTATTGATAGCTTACTCTTTTTGTTTCCAAGTAACAATATGAAAGAAAAAGGAAGAAGTAAGAGCGGCATATACATAAAATAATAATACCAAGGTGCAGCATGTCGCCAAGAATTTACTGCTCTTCCAGCTATTTGTAGCTTAAAAGTTTCGATAAGATAGTCAAGCTGCCCACTAAAGTATAAGCTTCCAAGCCATGCAAAAATTACAAGAAAAAAACCTAAAGAACCTTTAAGCATGGTTTTGCTAAAAAATAGTGAACTTTTTTTGCTCCATATAAGATAAGTAAGGCTTCCAATAACCGGAAAAACTAAGGCAAAAGGGCCTTTTATCAAACACGCAATCCCCATACAGAAAAAAGCTGTAAATAGTGGTATAAAGTTATTTTTCTTCAACAACGAAATATAAAACAAACAAAATGAAATATTTATAGTCCCTGCAAAAAGCATATCCATTCGAGAAAATTGTGTAAGAGCAAAGGTCAGAATTGTCGTTAAAGACATGCAACAAGCTGAAACAATTATAGAATTATTCATTCCTGTAACAAAAGCTAAAAAATAAGTAGAAAAAACAAATACTAATATGGAAAGCATTACTCCTACAAAAAATACTTTTTCACCTTCGAGAGAAGTTATTTCTTGAATTAATCCTAAAAACCAATAGTATAATGGAGGTTTGTCAGTATACCTTTCTCCATTTAATGAGAGAGTGAAGTAATTTTCTGAATCGAGCATTTCTTGATATGTTGAGGCATGGCGAACTTCGTCAGAATACCATAATTCCCTAGTTTCAATAACTTGTGGAAAAGTATAGAGTAAAACAAGCAATAAAACTAATAAAATTGAACACTTTTTATAGATATTTTCCAATTGCATTACTTCCTCAAGAGTAAATTTTTATGTATAAATTTTATTTATCTAATATCTTTTATCATATACTTCATAACGGATATATTAGTAATGGTCAAATATAATTAACTGAAAAGTATTATTTTTTACATAATAAAATATTTTGCATTAGCTCATAGAATATGTTACAAAGTTGTTACACTTTAAACTAATACGGATAATTATGCTAGTAAACAACACTCATTATAGAACAATTTGGGCTGAAGATCAGCACGTTTATGTTATTGATCAAAGAGTTTTACCACATAGCTTTAACATTTTAAAACTCTCTACACTTGCTGATATGTGCCACGCTATTCACGACATGGCAGTTCGTGGAGCAGGACTTATCGGTGCAAGTGCAGGTTTTGGAATGGCTCTTGCCGCACATGAGTGGGCTAGTACAAAAAACACTAACAATCTTGATACTTATATGTTTATTGCTGCTCAAAAACTCTGCGCAACTCGCCCTACAGCTGTAAACTTACAACATGCTACAAATCGAATTCTTGCGGCTTGCTCGAATGAAAAAAGTATTGATGATAAAATTCATGCCATTCAAAAAACTGCTCAAGCAATAGCGAATGAAGATGCTGATTTTTGCCGTAAAATTGGTGAGCATGGTCTTAAGATTATTGAAGAAATCTATGCCAAAAAGAAAGATACTGTCAATATTCTTACCCACTGCAATGCCGGTTGGCTGGCTTTTGTTGACTATGGTTCAGCTCTTTCCCCTATTTATTTGGCAAAAGAAAAAAATATTCCTGTACATATTTGGGTTGATGAAACAAGACCAAGAAATCAAGGTGCTTCCCTTACAGCTTGGGAACTACTTTCTGCCGATGTGCCTCACTCCGTAATTGCTGATAATACAGGCGGACACCTTATGCAGCATAACATGGTTGATATGGTAATTGTTGGCGCAGACAGAGTTACTCGTCAAGGCGATGTAGCAAATAAGATTGGTACATATCTCAAGGCCTTAGCAGCTTTTGATAACAAAGTTCCTTTTTATGTTGCACTTCCCTCCTCTACCTTTGATTTTTCAATAAAAAATGGAATTGAAGAAATTCCAATTGAATTAAGAAGTTCAAATGAAGTAAAATATATTTCAGGACTTATGAAGAATAATAAAGCAAATTCTGTTCTTCTTACTCCTAAAAAAAGTAAAGCTGTCAATTATGCTTTTGACGTTACTCCAGCTCGCCTAATCACAAAACTTATTACAGAACGTGGCACTGTAGCACCAAACGAAAATGATATTCTTGAAACTTTTAAAGATGTTATAAGACATTAAACTATTATCTAAATTTTATTATATGATATTATAACAGAAAAAGGAAAGCCATATTTAGCTTTCCTTTTTCTAATTAACCACCAACAACTTAAGGCGGATTACATGTTATCTTTTACTAGGTCTTTTGAAATGGACATCGAGTAGATTTCATGTGGCTCTAGAATAAGAATTACCGAACCATCGCCCATGATAGTAGCACCGGAGATACCTTTAAGGTCATGTAGATAAGCACCTAAAGGCTTAATAACAATCTCTTGTCTTTCCAGTAATCTATCAACTATAAGACCAAGTCTCTTATCGCCATCCTGCAGGATAACGACTGAGAGCATTTCCGGCAACTCATCATAAAGAGGTTCGAGGTTTAGTAAAGTTGAAAGTTCAACTAAACCGAGCACTTCACCACGCAGAGTTACTACTTTTTTGCCTTTGATATTTGAAATACGTTCTTTTTCAATTTTGGTTGTTTCAGAAACAGCATCAAGCGGAATAGCAAAGGTTTGTTCTGATATATTAATCATAAGAGCGTCAATAATAGCCAATGTAAGCGGTAAAGACAAAGTAAACTTCGTACCTTTTCCAAGCTCTGTTGTTGTTATAACGCTACCTTTAAGGTTTTTGATGTTTGTACGAACAACGTCCATACCAACGCCACGCCCTGAAATATCAGTGATTTCAGCCGCAGATGAAAAGCCCGGAGCAAAAATTAGCTCAACAGCTTCTCTATCAGAAAGGTTTCTTGCTTCTTCTTCTGTGATAATCTCTTTTTTCACAGCAACAGCGCGCATTTTATCGGCATCAATACCTTTACCGTCATCTTCAATTTCAATAAGTACGCTGTTTCCTTTGTGATAAGCTCGAAGAATAACTTTACCTTTTTCAGATTTTCCGACAGCTATTCTATCTTCCGGCGATTCAACACCGTGATCAACTGAGTTTCTGATTAAGTGAACGAGCGGATCACTGATAACTTCAGCAACACTTTTATCTAGTTCAGTTTCTTCACCTTCTAACACAAGTTCAACATCTTTCTTGCTCTTACGTGATAAGTCACGCACCAAACGAGGGAATCTTGCAAATACTGAAGAAACAGGCACCATTCTTACTTTCATAATGGTATCTTGTAATTCATCAGAAATACGAGCAAGAGCATAAGTTGTTTCCGCTAGGTTTTGACCAATAGCAGCAATATTTATCTCTTCGTTTTTCTCTTCTAACTGCTTAGCAATCATTGAGTAACGATTTCGGTTGATAATCAATTCACCAATAAGGTTCATAAGAGCATCAAGTTTTTCGTGATCAACACGAATTGTTGTGCTTGCCTTATCAGGGTTTGCTGCAGCTTGTGCCGGTGCAGGTGCTTTTGCAGCTGTAGCAGACGTACTTGCCGGTGCGCTTGAAGAAGTGCTTGCCGGTGTAGTAGATGGTGCAGGTGCACTTGGCGCAGCTTCTTTAGGCGCTTCTTTTTTCTCTGCTACTTTAACAGCCTCTGCCTTTGGAGGAGATACTTTAGCAGGAGCAGGTTTTGGCGCAACTACAGGTGCTGCAGGTGGGTTTTCTTCATAAGCCTTATCAAACATTTCAAAAATAATTTCTGACTCTTGCTTGAGTAGGTCAACCATTAAAGAAAAATCCATATCTGACTGACGTGCCTGAGTTACAAGCCCGTTTGTACGCTGAGCATATTCAACAACAGCGGCATATTTATGTTCAGCGGCAAGAGCCTCAATCTTTGAAAGCCCTTCCGACAAAGCTGAAATTTTATCATCTTGCGAAGCATCTGCATCAAGAGAAGCAAGGCTAGCCCTTACAACTTCTTTTTGTGCGTTTGCATCGTCCAGTAGTGAACCGCCTGAAGCTACTGCTACAACTTTCGATAGTAAAGTAATTTCTTCACCTGTAATACATTTTTGCAACTGTATTATAAGTTCGCGACAGTCAAAAGGTACTACCGTTGCGGATTCTCTATCGATTCTCTTTACAAGCGCATTCATAACATCTGAAACAAAGAGAAGTAAATCAACGAGTTCTGGCTTAATTTCTATATCACCATGACGAACCTTATTCAAAAGTGTTTCCGCTTCATGAGTAAGATTGTTGAGCTCTTTATAGTCGATAATGCCACTTCCACCTTTAACATTATGGAAATAACGGAAAAGATCGTTTATCAAGTCGTGAGAGAAATCAGGATTTTTTTCCAACATCAAAAGCCCGTCAGTGATACTATCAATATTTTCAGCAACTTCGTCAATAAATTCTATTAAATGACCTTCGCCTAAAACATTCAACTTCTCAGTATCAAGAGAAAGTTGTCCTGCAATCCACTCTTTAGAAGTAAGAGCTTGCACAACAGTTTCACCCTCAGAAGAAGACTCAATAACATCTGTATCGTCTTGAACACTTTCATCAATCACGGTTTCATCTACTTCATCAACTTCAGATTCTTGTACTGCAGTACTTTCGCTTGCAGGTTCAGAGTCTGGCAAAGATGGACTTTCACCGTTTAGAATCGCTTCAAGTGCTGATAAAAGCTCTGGATAGGAGTTGTCGCCATCAGTATTGGTGTTACTTAGAACATCAATCATTGTATTAAGGGCATCAGTAACTGAAAGAATTGTATCCATAATTCCGGAGGTGATTGCAATTGTGCCTTTGCGCAATTCATCAAGCACACTCTCAGCCATGTGAGCTAAACGATTTATATTATTAAGGCCTAAGAAGCCCGAAGCTCCTTTCAAAGAGTGCATAGGACGGAAGATATCATTCAAGAGTGCCAAGTTTTCCGGAGCTTTTTCAAGCTCAAGTAAAGTTGGTTCAATTGTTTCCAGGTGCTCTTTTGCTTCGATAATAAAATCTGCAAACAGTTCGTTATCTTGAAATTCCATATTCATATATTATCATCCATTATGTTACTTTAAAGGATATAAGATAGGTTTCTTTTCCTAACACTTCACAATAATTATCGACAAATATTTAATTTTCTTTAGGGTGTCGCTTGTAATTCTTTGCTTACTTAGAAACACACCCTAGAGTTTCTAAATCTTCATAAATAATATCATTTTTTCTATGCAATTATCGAGCCAACCTTAGTCAGCCCGATAAGCATACTGCTTAATAATTTGCAATTTCTTCCAAATAAAGTTTAGTAAACTCTTTAGTACCAACACTTTTAGCATTTTCTATTTGATGTGCTAAATCATGAGTAAGAGTTTTTTTAGCAACAAGTTTTTCAAAGCAATCTATAATCATTTTTGACGCTTCGCCCCAACCAAGATGTTCAAGCATCAAACAAGCTGAGAACAAAAGAGAACAAGGGTTAGCTAAATCTTTCCCAGCTGCATCCGGCGCAGTTCCGTGAGTTGCTTCAAAAAGTGCAAGTTTATCAGACATATTCACACCAGGTGCAAGCCCTAAACCACCAACTTGAGCAGCTAGTGCATCAGAAATATAATCGCCATTCAAGTTAGGGCAAGCAACAACCGAATAGAGTTCAGGGTAAAGCAGAGCTTTTTGGAACATAGCATCTGCAATTACATCTTGTATAAGAATTTTTTTAGGTTCTTCGCCTTGAACATATGTGATATCGCCAAACTCTTCTTTAGCAACTTCATATCCCCACGCTCTAAACCCGCCTTCGGTATACTTCATAATATTCCCTTTATGCACTATTGTGACTGAAGGAAGATTATGTTTATCAGCATACTCTATCGCCGCACGCATAATTCTTTTAGAGTTCGCCTCCGACATAGGTTTAATACCAATTGCAGAATGCTCCGGTAATTCTTTATTGAAACGATCTTTTAGAAATTTTGCAAGCTCTGCTGCTTCTTCACTTTTTGCTGCAAATTCAATACCCATATATACATCTTCAGTGTTTTCACGGAAGATAGTCATGTCTACTTTTTCAGGATGACGGCATGGACTTACTATCCCATTAAAGTAGCGTACAGGTCGAATACAAGCATACAAGTCAAACATTTGACGTAAAGTAACATTCAAAGAACGGAAACCTTTGCCTACCGGAGTTCCTAAAGGTCCTTTAATCGCAACATCAGCAGATTTTAATGCGGCAATAGTTTCTTCCGGAAGCAGTTGACCTGTTTGATTATAAGCTTTTTCACCGGCAAGAAGTTCCTGCCAGTCAATTGTATGCTCATTATTATAAGTTTTTGCAAGGGCTGCATCAACTATTGGGCGTGTTGCTTGCCAAACTTCCGGTCCTATTCCATCACCTTCAATCCAATAAACTTTTCTTTCCATTAATGAATCCTACTTTTTCATAGCTTTAATTTGCTTTTTTTCCTCGCGCAATTGTAAAAATTCTTTATCTTCTCCAAGTGCGAGATATTTCTTAGTATTTTCAAACAGATGACTTAATATTGAATTTGAAACCATAAAACCATTTCTTGTTAAACGAACATAACCATTAATTATACGAATAAGTCCATTTGAGTGAAGAGCTTGTATCAACTGCTTGTTATCTTTAAGAAAATCTCTACCTGTAAGTTCAGAAAAAGCTTTAACACGCATACCGCGAGTAGTTCTAAGTCTTAACATTATAAGCTCGATTACCCTGTCTTGTAAAGTCAAAATTTCACGCTTTTCTCGCATATTGGGGTTTTCGACTGCTCTCTTCCAAAGGTCTAAATCGTAAGGATTTGTCCATCTTTGATTCTTTATTGTTGAAGTTGCGGAAGGTCCAAGCCCTAGATAGTCTATCCCTTCCCAGTAGCCAAGATTATGCACACATTGAAAACCCATTTTGCTATAGTTTGAAATTTCATACTGTAGATATCCTGCATCTTCAAGAATTTCAGAACCTCGTATATACATTGAACTCAAATCGTTTTCTTCGGGCACTTCAATTTCACTTTTTTCATAGGCTAGATAGAGAGGTGTATCCTGCTCTAAGGTCAAGCCATATGCGGAAACGTGATCCGGTCTAAGCTTTACGAGCTCATTGACTTGATTTATCCAGTGTGAAACTTTTTGATTTGGTAAACCCCACATCATATCAACATTAACATTTCTACAACCCGCTGACTTTGCAAAATAAATTGCATTCATAGCTTCTGCGCTGGTGTGTGCTCTGCCTAGGATTTTTAGAAAGTCATCATCAAGCGATTGAATACCTATTGATATTCTATTAATTCCGGCTCTTAGGTAATCTTTTACTTTGTCTTTTGAATTAAGAGAATCAGGGTTAGACTCCATACTGATTTCTGCTTTAGGATCTACTTGAAAATGTTTTTTTATCTTTTTTATTACTATTTCAATTGTTTCAGGGTCTAATAAAGAAGGTGTTCCACCACCAAAAAAGATAGTTTTTACTTTTTGTTTGCCAAGCTCCCGCGCATATAGTTCTATTTCTCTGATTATTGTATCTAGCCAGATTTGCTTCTTTAAATCCCAGTGTGAAGATGGACTATCAAAAGTTTGTGCTTCCCAGCTATCGTTACTGCTTTGAGTAAAATCGGCAATTATTTCATTCTTATAGTCAATATTAATTGCTTCGGAATGAAATGCGCAGTAATTACATTTTGAAGCGCAGAATGGAACATGGCAATATATTAACATCTTTTATTCCTTTTTTTCGATAGAGAACAGATTTTGAGAAAAAAATCAAATACTTTCTTTAGGGTGCGTTTCTAAATTCAGAAATTTTGTGGAATTTTCAATCAAAAATGATTTTTACAGAGTATTAAAATGCTACTGATTGCTATTATTTTGAAAAGGGGAAAACATACCCTAGTATAAAGCTGCAATCCCCCCTTTTTTAATTTTTATAAGAAATAAGCGTTTCTATTATTTCTTTACTTTTGAATAGAAAGTAACCCCTATGTTTTGTGCAACTTTAAACACATCTGAAATGTTATAGAGATTTTCTGAGTGACCAATAACAAGAACACCATCATCTTTTAGATTTTTATAAAAAGCAGTTAAAACATTACGTCTTACATCTTCATCAAAGTAAATCATTACATTTCTACAGAATATTGTATCTGACTGCTCAACTTTGCTTGTTTGAGTGCTTTCATTGAGGTTAATTTGTGAAAAATGCACAAGTTTTTTTACATTTGGGTTTACTGTATAAAGATCACCTTTTTTTGTAAAGTATGAAGATATAATATTTTTTGGAGTAGTTCTTAGAGAGTATTCACTATAAGTCGCTTCTTTTGCAATATTTAGCATTGCCGGCGAAAGATCGTTAGCGGTGATTTTGATATCCCATCTACTTATATCATTTTTAAGAATTTCATGCAGCATCATAGAAATTGTATAAGGTTCTTCACCGCTTGAACAACCGGCTGACCATATTCTAATCTTTTTAGTTTTTGCATTATCTTCAATTATTTTCTTAAAAACTCTATCTCTTACAAGGTCTAACTGAGGATTATTTCTGAAAAATGAAGTTTCATTTGTTGTCATTTTCTCAAAAAAAGCATTAAGCTCTTTTTGTTGTGGATCTTTATGAAGAAGATAATCCACGTATGCTGAATAAGAAGAAAGATGTAAGCGATTTAAAGATTCTAATAATCTATTTTCAAATAGATACTTTCTACTTTCATTTACAAATATTCCACTTTTTTCATAAAGGAAGTCTCTCAATTGCTTGAATTCTTTATCTGATAAAGAAGAAGTCTGCTTAGACGCGCTTGAAGACGACATTGTTGACGAACTTGATAAGCTTGACGAACTTGACGTAGAAGATAGTAAAGATGAATTTGTACCGCTTGAAAATTTACTGGTGCCCGAAGTCGAACTAAGAGAAGACGAACTAGAAGTTGGTGATGAAAAACGACTTGTGCTTGTAGTTGTAGAACTTGCAGTTGGAACAACTTGTCGATTAATTGTTGAAGTTGGGGGTGTTGCTCTTGCTACTGCTGTAGGAGGAATCTGAGCTCCCGCTCTTGGAGATTGAGCAGTTGATCTGAAACTATTTCCGGCTGCCGGTTGACCTTGATGAGGTGAACCTAAATCGCGCAGAACACTTGCTTGTCTTGTTGGAGTATAGTTTTCTTGAGATTTAAGAGCTGAAATTGTATGATTTGTTCCGGAAGTATGATGTTCCGTACGACTTAAAGATTTTATCTCTGAATGTTTTTCTGTGCGAGTTTCTAGCGTTGAATGAACTCCACTTGCAGGCTTTTCATTTTTTTCAGGTAGTTTAGATTCTTTCTCTGAAAGTTTTTCAGCATCATCTTTCGGCCTATAAATTCCTTTATATCCGGATTTAAATGTATCGCCATAAACCTTTGCTCTATTAGGCGTAATTTTCATTACTTCCACTTCTTTTTCTTTTGCTTTTTTGGCATCAAAGGGATTGTTTGGAGTAAGAAAATTACTATCTGGTGTGCTATTATTTTTTTCGCTCATAATATTCTCTAAAGTCTATAGTTAGTCATTATTTTCAATGAAACAGTTTTACTGTGGGCATACTGCGTTAATTATAGCGTCTGAAATAGAATCAAGTGAAAGAACTTTATCAGCTATACCTGCTTCTACCGCGGCCTTTGGCATTCCATAAACAGTTGATGATTCCTCATCTTGTGCAAAGATAATGCCACCTTTTTGCTTAAACGTTTTCAAGCCAACAACTCCATCGCTTCCCATACCTGTCATTATAACAGCCAAGGAACTATGTGATAATGTTGATAAACTTTCAAATAAAACATTAGCTGAAGGTTTATAATATTCGGTAAGCGGTTCAGTTTGAATGCGAATAATTGGAATTGCACGCCTACAGGATACGCTCATATGCAAGCCACCCGGCGCGATGTATACAACTCCGCTTTCAATAGCCTCGCCATCTTCTGCTTCTTTTACTCTAACTTTACTTAGTTTATCTAATCTTTGTGCAAATGTTGGGGTGAAGGCTGCCGGCATGTGTTGAGCAATAAGCACGCTTGCCGGAAAATTCTCAGGAAGTGCCGAAATTACCTGTTGTAAAGCAGGAGGACCACCAGTTGAAATTCCTATACCTACATAACTTATTTTTGATGAGGAGCTTCTACGAGGAGCAGTATAAGTTATTGAACTAGTTGCAGATGTTGTTTGACATAATGTTGACTTTGTAGATGAAAAACTTGATGTTGCACGAGAAGTTGTCGTCGAGCTTGTTGATGTTGAGGTAGAAGTTCTGCTTCCTAAGGTGCTAGATGTTGTCGTTGCTGCCGTGCTTGGTCTCGTACTTCTTGCTGCAGCACTTGATGATGTGCTTGTTGATGATGCTGTAGAACGAGTTTGAGAACATAAAGTTGAAGGTCTTGTAGTTGTTGCAGAAGCTGCTGCACTTGTTGTTGTAGATTTTGAACTTGCTAAAGTGTTTGCTGTAGCAGTTTTTTTCGCATTAAACTTATAACGCATATACTTTGCACGAGTACTAACAGCACGAATTTTTTCGCAAAGTTCAGTTTGTAAATTTGAGATTGAGTATGTATTATCAGAATATTTTGAAATAAAATCAAGAGCACCAAGATCAAGTGCCTTGAACGTTGCTTCAGCTCCTTCTTTAGTTAGCGAACTTACCATAAGAACAGGAGTTGGGTTTGTTTTCATCAGAGTTTCAAGCATGGTAAGACCATCACAAACCGGCATTTCAATATCAAGAGTGATGATATCGGGCTGTAGTTTTTGTGCTAGTTCAAGACCTTCTTTACCATTTACGGCCTCTCCAATTACCTCAATATCACCGGAAGAACTAATTAATTTTGAAAGCGCTTTACGCATAAAGGAAGAATCGTCAACAACAAGCACTTTAATCATTTTCTTTGCTCCGTTATAAATTTAAATAAATTAATCCATGAATAAAATAGCAAGTTTTTAAATTTATAGCAAGTTATTTAATGATAAACACTTTCACCTAAAATACTATTATCTTGACTAGTTAGATAGCTGTATTTCATCTCACTAAAAAAAACATTATAAGTTCAATAACTTGATTAATATTTAAATTTAGTATAGAAGTATCAAAATTCGATTTGGAGAACACCTTTGAAGACTTTTAACTTTCTAATTTTCAAGCTCTTTTTGTGCATAATTACTTTAAGTGGATGTGTTGCAAGTAAGCAATCTGTATATAATATACAAGAACCTGCACAAGAAATATCCCAACTGGGTGCTATGCTACAACCTAAACTTAATACTTCTGAGAGTTCTAACGACGATTTAACTACTATTGACCTTGTAGCGCTTTCATCAAAACATCTTGATTTAACTAAAGATTCAACTGCAATTTCTTCTATGAAATCTGCATGGTTTACAGCACCTGAAAGCTATTATCATGATGTAGAAAATCCAAAGGAAAAAATATCACTTTCTTCAAGATATGGTAAACGGGGCTCAAGATTTCACTATGGTTTAGATTTTCGCGCTCCTAAAGGTACGGAAATTCTATCTTATCAGTCAGGTGAAGTAATTTTTGCAGCAAGACGTTCTTCTTTTGGTCTACTTGTGGAAATTGATCACGGAGATGGCACTATCGCAAGATATGCACACATGAGCAAAATACTTATTAAAAAGGGTGACGTAATTACCGCCGGTGATACACTTGGACTAGTTGGAAATACCGGAAGATCATACGGTAATCACCTGCATCTTGAAATCTTAATCGACAACAAAAGAGTTGACCCATATACTTATGTTCAATCATCTGAAATGGTGCTTAGATATACTCCAAAAGATAGCCAAGTTGCTCAACAAAAATAGGCTATGTTTCTAAATTAATTTATTCAATATGAAAAAGCCACGTTTTTACTTCAAAACGTGGCTTTATTTTTATTTAGAATGTAATACGCAATTCAATTGTTCTATCATCTAGCTGCACAAGTCTACGAGTAAACTTTTTAGTTGTAATATCAACAACAAATCTTGTTTTATCAGGTTGCAGACCTACTCGAACATTGGTTGAATAAGGGTTTTTAGGGAAGAGTGGCATATTAGGAAGAGTCCAAATTCCTTCTAAGTCTAAAATAGCTCGTTCAGGATTACCTACGTAAAGAGTGCGCCCTTTTATTGGTTGATTTGCAACTACTCTAATAGTAAAAGTATTATTTGCAAAGCCCATAGTAATTTCATCTACAATTTTTTTAGGAAGTTTAGGAGCTTCTTCTTTGGCTTTTTCTTCCTTAATTTCCTCTTTAGGCTCTTCTTTTATTTCTATTTCTTCTTTCTTTGTCTCTTCAATTTTTTGCTCAGTTTTTACATCATCTGCTTTTTTTTCTTCTTCAACTACTTCTTTTGTTGACTCAACAATCTCTTTAGTTTTTTCTTCTGTTTCAGTTACTACTTTTTGAGCTTCTTCTTTAATAGTAGCATCAGCTTCTTTTACAGGTTCTGAAGATTTATCTTTTTCAGTTGCAGTCACATCTTTAGAGGAATCAGAATCTTTTGTTTCAGGAGGAGTTACTGTTTCTTGAGGAATATTTTTTTCTGCTTCTTTAGCTTCATTGCTTGCAACTAAAGGATTTTCTTCTTTCACTGTATCTGCTGATGATGTATTATCAGTTTTAGTTTCTGCTTGCAGTTCTTTAAGCATTTGCTCGCGCTGTTCTTCGGCTTTTTTTTGTTCAGCAAGTTTTTCTAATTCATCTTCAGTTACAAATTTTCTAGAAGTCTCTTGCACGCTTCTATCATAAGAACCTTTTACAATATGAGTTGCTTTTTGTTCAGGTTCTTTTGTTGGTAGTGTAAAGTAAATTGCAAGCGCAACATTTACTATAAGGGTAAAGGCGCCTATTGCTATAAGTAAAGTTTTTTTACTCATTTTTTCCTCTTTTGAAGTTGTGAATTACAGAGTTATTTTTAAGGCACTTAATTGCACAAGGTTTTGACGTAGTTGATTCAGTTCCATATGCCTTGGTTCAATTCTTAAAGCATCCACAACATATTGCCATGCTCTATCGTAATGTTTTAATTCATAGTAAATTCTAGCAATATTAAAATATGTGTTTACATCATCTCTTTTTAGAACATTTGCTCTTTCAAAAGCGGCAAGAGCCAAATGAAGTTGCCCCTCTTTTCTTAGCACAATTCCAAAATCCGTAAACATATGTTTGTGTGAAGGCATGATACCGTTTTTAGTTGCTAAAATTCCTTGAATTGCACTTGTTGCTTCATGCACTTTTCCATTGCGCAGGAAAAGGATTTGATCAGAAAATTTATTCCTAAGCTCATTTTCAGTTCTTACACCTATCGGCAATTTAGCCGGCTTTTTAGGAACGAGTTTCTCATCATAAAGTGCGCTTTCAAAAACAGTTTGAGGTCTTTCCGGTGCTTGAAATTGCATAAGCGGTGCTGCAAAGATATATGGTTCTTGCTTATAATTATCTCTATAATCTTGAGAATCTATAAGGTGATATTCATCTTCAATTGGGTCATAGGCTGCATTAATAGCTTGTACATAGAAACGACCATCTGTAGTTTCCCATACAAAAAAATAGCGTTTTTTCGGTTTTGCTGAAAGCTCACTAAAAGTAGTTTTCTTATTACTTTTTTGGGAATGTACACCAATAAAGTCTGCACGCATGCTAAAAGCCCCTTATCCGTTTTATTTCATAAAGTATTTTTCTTTGACACATTTTACGTACTACATTATACTTCAAAAATTCTACTACTTCAAGCTTTTTTAAGCCCATATTTTTATGGAATTAGTAAAAAATAAAACAATAAATAACAAAAGGTTACAATAAACATGCATGAATTTTCTATTGCTTACTCGATAAAAAACATTGTTTATGATAATATTTCTCAACTTGAAAATTCTGAAAAAATTAAGGTAAAATCTATTAAAGTAAAGCATGGCTTATTGAGTCAGGTTGTGCCGGATATTCTTCTTGCAGCTTATGAATCAATCATTGTTGACGATCCAACTCTAAGCGGAAGTAAGCTTGAACTTGAAGTTATACCGCCACTTTTAGAATGCTCTGCCTGCAAAAAAACTTTTACTTCTATGGATAAAAATATTATATTTATGCCTTGCCCGCATTGTAATAATGTTGGTTCACATAAGCTACTAGAAGGAAAAGAACTTATAGTTGATCATATAGAAGCTGAAGAAAATTAGATGCTTTTTTGACATAATCAAAGTTATTTTTTTATAAATCACCAGAAATTCACCCTCAACCTAAAGGATTTATTATGCAAATACCTGTTATTAGAAATGTTCTTGAATCTAACGACAATAAAGCGCAAGAATTGAAAGATATTTTCAAAGAAAATGATGTGCTTGTACTTAATCTTATTTCTTCTCCCGGTGCAGGAAAAACTTCTCTTCTTGAAAAAACTCTTAAAGATTTATCCGCAGAATTTAAATTTGCCGTGATTGAAGGTGATTTACAAACCGACAACGATGCAAGACGTATAGCACAAACAGGAACTCAAGCAGTGCAAATCAATACCGATGGCGGTTGTCACTTAAATGCTGATATGATTGCAAAAGCTATAGAAAATTTTGATCTTTCTACTATTGATATCCTTTTCATTGAGAACGTAGGTAATATGGTCTGCCCTGTAGAATTCGACTGTGGCGAGCATGCAAAAATTGCTATCTTATCCACAACCGAAGGTGATGATAAACCGGAAAAATACCCTACCCTCTTCCACAATTCTAAAGCAATGCTCCTAAATAAAATAGACCTGTTACCATATGTTCCTTTCTCGCTTGAGAATGCAACACGTCATGCAATGGCAATTAACGGGGATTTACAAATTTTTCCGGTTTCCTGCACAACGTCAGAAGGGTTAAACCACTGGTATGACTGGTTAAGAAACTACAGAAAAAATGTCTAATATAACTTAATATAAACAATCAATAAGTAGCAACTTGACTATGTTTGTACTTAATAATTTTTAATACAGCGCTTACTATTTCAAAATAGTAAGCGCTTCTTAATTACAAAGATATGTATATTCAAGAAGATAAGCAAAAAATTAACCTCTACAAAAACTAAACTACAAAGAAGAAAAAACTTTATAAAATTCACAAAATACAATAAAAATAACAACTCTTTTGTTAAAAACAAATAATTTCAATAGTTTATGTTTGTGATTTTTTACATTATTGTTAAAATCTAATAATTTTCTTGCAAGTTACTTTTTTTTATGTTAAAAGTATAAAAAATACCGATACGGGGGAATATTATGATTGAACAGTTTACTGCGGTCATGAACTCGATTAACGGAGTTCTATGGGGACCTATTATGTTGGTTCTTTTACTTGGAACCGGCTTCTACCTCACAATTGGACTTAAGCTCTTCTCTTTCACTCAAATTGGCAAAGCCTTCAAGCTAATGTGGGCCGGGCGCTCAATAAAATCGGGTGAAAAAGGCGAAGTTTCAACATTTAATGCTTTAATGACAGCCCTCGCTGCCACTATCGGTACTGGTAACATCGCAGGTGTTGCAACAGCTATCTTCGTTGGTGGACCTGGCGCACTTTTTTGGATGTGGATGACTGCCCTTATGGGTATGGCCACTAAGTATGCTGAAACTGTTCTAGCTATTGAGTATCGCGAAGTTACAGATAAAGGTTCATACGTTGGTGGACCAATGTACTTTATCAAAAACGGTTTAGGTAAAAACTGGGGTTGGCTTGGTGCAGCATTTGCACTTTTTGCGGCTCTTGCAAGTTTTGGCATTGGTAACACTGTTCAAGCAAACTCTGTTGCAGCTGCTTTAACTGCAAGTTTTGGCATACCTTCTTATGTTACTGCTATTGTATTATTTGTTCTTTCAGGTGCAGTTATTGTTGGTGGTGTAAAACGTATCGCTGATGTTGCAGGTATTCTTGTTCCTGCTATGGCACTTCTTTTCTGTGCCGGCGGTCTTGTTCTTATCGGTATGAAAATTACTGAAGTTCCTGCTGCTTTTGCTCTTGTATTTGAAGAAGCATTCAAACCTACTGCGGCTACCGGTGGCTTTGCCGGTGCTAGCGTTATGCTTGCTATTCGTATGGGTGTTGCACGTGGTTTATTCTCTAACGAAGCCGGTCTTGGTTCTGGTTGTATCGCGTATGCCGCGGCATCAACTTCAGGTCCTGTAACAATGGGTCTTGTTGGTATGCTTGGAACTTTCATTGATAGTATCATTGTTTGTACCGTTACTGGTTTAGCAATCATTCTTACAGGCGCTTGGACTTCTGGTGAAACCGGTTCTGCTCTTACAAGTTTGGCTTTTGATACTGTTATTCCTTACGGTGGTATGTTTGTTTCTCTAAGTATTGCACTCTTTGCATATAGCACCATATTAGGCTGGTGTGTATACGCAGAACGTTGTGTTATCTACTTAGTTGGCGAAAAATTTGTAACTGCTTTCCGTGTTGTTTATGTAGCTGTTATCCCTGTTGGTGCGGTTGCTAGCCTTGATCTTGTTTGGCTTGTTGCTGATAACCTAAATGCTATGATGGCTATTCCTAACCTTATAGGACTTATACTTCTAAGCCCGGTACTTTTCAGACTTACGAAAAAGTATATCGAAACTGGTGAAGGCTAAGATATAAAAAAATAAAGGGAAATCAAATAAAAATTGATTTCCCTTTATTATTGTTTATTTTTAAGGTATGTTTCTAAATTATTTTTTTTGTTTTTTATTAAGTTTATATATGTTTTGATACACTGCACTTAATAAAAAATCACTTTTTATTGAAAACACCACAAAATCTCTTATTGTAGAAACACACCCTAGTTATATTATTTTTTATAATTTTTTTTATGCATAAAATATAACTATTACCTTATATAATAAATAGTTGATATAGATTTTTCTATTTTTTATCTATTTTTAGTTACTTGACAAAAAACTAAAAACTCCCCATTATCTAATATAGCATGAGTGTTTTCGTTGTATATGAGAGTTATTTCATAAGGAGCTAAAGTTTGCAAAATTTACTGCAAAAATATATGAGCTTGAAAAACCTTATACTTTTTTTTCTACTCCTTATTTGGGTTGTAGCATCAGGTACTTTTTTCATTTTTCGCATGAATGATAATGAAATTGCCGACTTTGATGATATGCTTGGCGCTGTAGCACGCAACAATGCAAACTCCGTTGAACTAACATTAGATAAATATACAAATTTCCTAAAAATAACTGCTGAATCTTTTAAAGATAACAACTATAATACTGAAAAAATAATTGATTCAGTTAATGATTTAGTCAATATGGAAGACTTTTCTTGTATTGCACTTGTCTACCCTGATGGTACTTCATACCTTTCAAATAATGGTAAAATGATACCAAGTACCTATAAATTCACTGATAAAATGAAAAAAAGGGAAATCTATATCACCGACCTTTATACTGATAACCATACAGGCACAAACTCAATTTCAATTAATGTACCCGTCATTAATAAAAATGGCTCATTAGAACTTTATTTAGTTGGTATATTAAAAAGTAAAACTCTCTCACAAATTTTTGACAAAATATTTTATAACGTAGGTGGATATTTCAATCTTATTGATTCAGATGGCCAGTATTTAGCTGCATCTGAAAGCGAGCTTATGCTCCTTATGGATATCAGCTTTATTGAAGCTCTTAATACTGTTGACATTGTTGATGGTTACGATCGTGAAGACGTAAGAAAAGCTTTCACCGAAAGAAAAGAAGGTTTAGTTCGCTACATTGTTGACGACAATGAACGTGCCGGTTACTACACTCCTGTTAACATAAATAATTGGGTAATGTTTGCAGTTATCCCTCAAGATATTATTCAAGAAAGACTAGAGGAAGATATACTGACCTCCGTTATTTTAGTTATAAATCTTGCTTTAGTTGCTTTTGTTTTAATCGCTTGGACTTATAAATCACAAAGAGATTTGAAAAAATTTGCAGAAACAAATGAAAAAAACTTTAGATTCGTTTCCGAACAAACTAAAAAAAATATACTCGAATGGGATTTTACTAACGATACAATAAAAGTTACAGGAAAATTACATGAAGTTCTTAGCGGAAACCCTAATGCATTTTTCCATAATAGAAGTATGTTTCGTAAATATATTTTTCCTGAGGATTTACTAGCTTCACAACAGATTATTGAGAATCTAAAAAAAGGTCATAAAGCATCTGATATTAAATTACGTATACTCCATAGTACTGGTGATTATCATTGGTATATTTTTTCAGCCGTACCAATTGCAACTGAAAGTAAGAGCAATATCTATGATAAAGCTATCGGTTTCTTAGAAAATATTGATGAACAAGAAAAAGAAGCTGCATTATTACGAAAAATGTCCGAACTAGATTCTTTAACTCAAATATACAATAAAGGCACAACAGAAGCTCTCATCGCGAACACAATTGAGAAAGCTGACCCTAAAAAAGATCAACATAGCCTTATTATTATTGACTTAGATAACTTTAAAATGCTGAATGATACTTTCGGGCATCAATACGGTGATCAAGTTATAAAAGAACTTGCCGACTATCTAAAAACAAGCTTCCGTCATAACGATATAGTAGGAAGAATAGGTGGCGATGAATTTTTCGTCTTCATGCATGATATTAAATCAGAACAACTCGTTATAGATAAATGCACGGCAATAATAAACTTTTTCAATAAATCTTATGAGAAAGATGGGAAAAGTGTTAAAATTTCTGTAAGTATGGGAATTGCAATTTATCCTGTTCATGCAGATTTATTTACATCACTTTATCATCATGCTGATATTGCTTTGTATTCGGCTAAAACGAAAGGAAAAAATAACTTTCAATTCTTTGATGGAAATACCAATATAGATTATAAGTCACAAAGAACCGATATTGACAGCATCAAAGATAGAGAATAAAAATAAAAAAACAAAGGTTATAATATGAAAATAGCTGTTATAGGAAATGGTATGATTGCACATGATGGCTTACAAACAATACAGAATGTGCCCAATATTGAATGTGTAGCAATATGTTCACGCGAAAAAAGTATTTCTAAGGCAAAGGAATTAGCTGAAAAATTTAAAATAGATGAAATCTATACAGATTATGAAGAAATTCTACTCGATAACGATATAGATTTTGTATATATCGCCGTTTCAAATAATGTTCATTACAACTATGTAAAAAAAGCTTTGTTAGCAAATAAGCACGTAATTTGCGAAAAGCCATTTACATCTCTTGCAAAAGAAACAGAAGAGCTGAAAAATCTTGCTATTGAAAAAAATCTATTTTTATTTGAAGCAATTACGGTAATCTATTCCCCTAATTTTCAGTTTATAAAAGATAATTTGCACAAAATTGGAAAAATTAAGATAGTACAAGCAAACTTTTCTAAAGCATCAAGTAGATATCCTCAATATTTACAAGGTGAAATAGAGCCTGTATTTCGTTTAGAATCATGCGGCGGCACTCTTTACGACTTAAACATCTATAATCTACACTTTATTATAGGGCTTTTCGGAAAGCCTCTCGCCACTCAATATCTTGCAAATATTGGTCATAGTGGAGTGGATACATCAGGCATAGCAACTCTTAGCTATAAAGATTTTCACGCCGTATCAATAGCAGCTAAAGACTCTACCAGTGATAGTTTCATCTCTATTCAAGGGGAAAAAGGATATATTCATCTAAGTAGTGGAACAAATACATGCCGAAATGGAAAAATCTGCATAGGCAATGATGTAGAATATTTCGACTATGAAAAATATGATGCTCGCATGACGAATGAATGGATTGCTTTTGAAAAAATGTTTTCAGCTGACGATAAAAAAACTTGTTATGCTCTACTAGAACATAGTGTTAAAGTTATGGAAGTTTTAGAGGAAGCAAGAAAATCAGCTAATATTATTTTCCCTAACGATTAGAATTTTTTACGAGGGTGTATTTCTAAATTAAGAGATTTTGTGGAATTTTCAACAAAAAGTGTTTTTTTATGAAGTGTAGTGTATCAAAACATACATAAACTGAATAAAAAAACATCTTTTGAACCCTATATGATAAAAGTCAAAAATGCAAAAGAATTAATTTAGAAACATACCCTAGAAAATCTAAATTACATTATCTCATAGAAATAAATCAACTTGTTGTTATTAACTACATGTTGATTTATTTTTTATTTACACTTTTATCAGTAAAAAAAATATAAATGCCTGATTTTATTATTCTACACTTTACTTTTTTGTATATATTTTATAACAATTTTTATTGACTTTTCTTTATTGAATGCTATAATATTTATTAACATAATATAATTATATTGTATTATATATAACATGAAGTTTGTTAATGTAAGCAGTTTTGAGTCAGTATAAAATTTATATTTTTACTGCGCAAATTTTAACATACTAGCTTTACTTTATTGTTACAACTATAAAGTAAATATTCTTCGAGGTTATTATGCCAGCTTTAAATTTATCTATTCCACCAGCAGGCGAAACTATTGTTTTCCTTATTGACGAATCAACTATAGAATATACTTTAGACTTTTTTTTAGATGAAGCAATCTTCGAGAAGGTTGATGATAGATTAGAAATTTACTTTGAAGAGCAAGGTTCTAGAATTGTACTTGATGATTTTTATGCTATCTACCACGAAGAATTTATGCCTGACTTCATACTTGATGGTAGTCTTATTGCCGGTGCTGATTTCTTCAGCGCATTTGACCCTGAACTTATGCCAACCCTCGGTTATGCAGAATTTTATAGCCAAAGAAATAGTCTCACAAGACAAATTCAAGAACTTGCAGACGGAACTGATTCTTTAGGCGGAGTTTTAGGCGATTCTGAATACGCTGTTGACCCTCTTCTAACTGATGCAGATGGCAACGAATCAACAGAACAATCAACACAACCTCAATCAAGCGGTGGTAGCTTTTATCAAGATAAAGATTTTTCTGCTGAGTTTGTACCTGAACAAATTCCAAGCATTACAACCCCTACACAACCAAGTACACCACCTTCAATAACTCCACCGTCGCCACCTATTATTACACCTTCAGAAGTTATCCCTCCAACTAATCCTGAAATAACTCCTCTCCCTCCAACCCCTCCTGTAAGTCCCGATACAACTCCTCCTATACCTCCTGATACTTCGCCCCCTCCAACAAATCCACCTGTTGCACCACCGGAAACAAATCCTCCGGTTGCTCCACCTACAGACCCACCTATTACTCCACCAACAGACCCACCTATTACTCCACCTACAGACCCACCTATTACTCCACCAACAGACCCAGACCCTCCAAACCCTGATGATTATGACTATGTAATAAGTACAGGTAATTATAATGATACTATAAAATACGATTTATCTACGACCATAGAAGTTGCCAATATACACGGCTTTGCTGATAATGGTGCCCCTCTAGGCTCTACAAGAGACGATGTTGAAGATGTTACTTCCACAGATAATATCTATGTAGATGCCGGTACAGGTAATGATGATGTATATTTAGGCGCCGGAAACGATGCTGTTCTTCTTGGTAATGCTTATGAAGATATAGATTTACATGACTTTAAAAACCTCGAAGCTAATGCAAACACTGTTATGCAAGGTTTTATGCAAGGAAGTGATACTACTTTATCATATACAGCTAACTCAGAAGACTCTGCTCTAAAAGTAAGTGAAAAAAGTCAATCCGGACTAAATATAGCTCACAGTGGTGGCGGCGATGATAAAATCTATGGCGGAGAAAATACTGACCTTATCTTTGGTGGCTCCGGAAATGACTATATCAATGGTGGTGCCGGTAATGATGGGCTACGTGGCGGTTCTGGAAATGATATAATCGACGGAGGTAGCGGTAACGACATTATATACGGCGGTTCAGGTAACAATATTCTAACAGGCGGTGAAGGAGCTGATATTTTCCGCTTCAATAATACGGACTTTGCAACACCTGAAAGCCCAACTGATTTAGCTGCTATTTTTAACTTTAATGATATCATTACTGACTTCGATGTCGAAACCGATGTTCTTGACCTCACAGATTTTAGTTCTAGTGAATACACTTTTAGCATTTCACGACTTGATACAGGTTTAGGCGATACTTCTGTTTCCGATCTAGTAATTGAAATTCAACACAATGGCGCAGATGTAGGATCAATCACACTACAAAACGCAGGCGGATTAACCCTAGATGAAATTAATGAAGCCGTTGAAGGAATAACCTTACACTAATATACTCCATACCTAGATAGTCTTATCTAAGTATAAAATACTATACTCCCTTACAGTTATGCAAATATTGTGAGGGAGTTTCTTCTATTATTATAGAGTTTAGAAAAGTGCTATAAATGCAATAAAGCCTTCACCCGTGAAGGTGAAGGCTTTATTTGATATATATCTTTCAA